>NZ_JASNRB020000013.1:0-229297 GCF_030411975.2 Massilia orientalis
CCGCCGCCAGCGCCGGCGGTTGAAGCTGCGGGCGCCGCTGGCGCGGCGCCGGTGCTTGCCTCGGAAGGCTCCGCAGGTATGTTCGGTGGCGGCGCCAGCGATGCGGCGGCCGAGGTCGCCGCCGAGCTCGATGCGATCGGTTCGATTGGCGGTGGTGGCGACGACTTTGACGCGGCAGGATTGTCCGCTGAACTGTCCGCCGAATTGGCGGGTGAGCCGGCCGCAGCTGCCGGTCCGGACGATGCGCGCAGTGAGGAGGCCTTGATCGGCTTCGATCCGTTCGACGAGGTCATGCGCGTGGCACCACCGATCGTTCGACGTCCGAAAGAAGAAGTGTTCGGCGATGAGATGGGCGTCGACTCGGGCGAGGAAGCGGCGCCGGCCATCGCGCGGGCGCAAGGCATTATCGACCCGGATCTCGAGCCAGGTGACGTACCGCTGGACGTAGGGCTGAGCGATCTGGACGATGATGCGCACCTCGTTATGGATCTCGGCCCGGAAGGCACCGGTCTCGACGAGGCTTCAGGTGCGCATGAATCGCCACTGATTGCAACCACGCCTTCTTCTACGGCTGCTGATGGTTCTACACTTTCGACCCAGGGCTCCGAGCAAATGCGCGCGGGGCTGGAAGCACTATCTCGAACGAAAGTTGAAGCTGATTTGATCGAACGTATGGGCCCCGAGGTTATCGGCCTGAAAGACGCGACCAAGGATGAATTGGTCGGTCTCGAAGTGTCCCTCGGCTCGACTCCAGAGCAGGCTGCCGACGCAGCCCAGCGGACGGAGAAGGCCGTCGCCAAAGGCTTGTCACTTTTGGATAGCAATAAGACACAAACGTCTTCAGCTGACATCGAGATCCTATTTTCTGAATTGGCCAACCTGGTCGACAACAACTAATGGAGAGCACGATGTCCACTGCCACCCACACTCGCACCGCACAGCTCCTGAGTGCGCAACAACTGCGTGAGCAGCAAGAAACCAGCGGTCGAGAAGGTCTGGCCAGCCTGTTGAAAGCTGTTCGCCGCATGCTCGACTGGCTTTTGATGCCATTTAAGATGGTGGGTCGGGTATTATTCAAGCCGAGGCTCGCAATTGCAGATAATGCTGCGGTTGTGAGCGCTGCAGCGGCCGATCGAGCGGCCGGCTCCGTAAATACTTCGCCCGGTGAGAATTCGCTGAACGCGTCGACAAATGGCCTTTCGGCCGGAGCGTCGAACGTTCAGGATCTTGACGGCCTGGTGAAGCATGTAGCGGATAACCCGGATGGTGGGCTCGACATTGAGGTGTCCGGTATGCCGGAAGACCTGGACGTGGTGTTGCCGATGCTGATGCGTCACATCGAACAGATCTTGAAGACGCATCTTCCGTCGGACGCCGAGGAGGCGCAGGTGGAGACGCATTTGGTGGCGCTGGCTGAGACGGCCGAGTGCGCGCGCTACGCGCACCGGTTGGTTTCCCGCGAAGTGGATGGCGCGCTGAAAGCCGTTCTGGCCGACCCGAAATATGTCGGGCTGAGTGCGGCGACTATCGAAGGCATGATCCGATCGGCGGCGCGATCGCCTGACGCTGCAGCGCAATTCGGCGATGGCTCGGCCGAGCAGCGCTTGCTGTCACGCCTGGGTATGCGCGACAAGATCGAAGCGGACTACGTCCTGCAAATGCGCCAGATGGCCGTCGCCCTGGCGCCGATGCTGGATGGTGCGAAGGCCGGTGACGAGATGGTCGGCCGCGGTAAGGATCTGCTGACCAGTGCACTGCACGCAGCCGAGACGACCGCGGCGAAGTTGCGGGTGCGCCATGCCGCCCACGGCGCATCGAAGGTATTGCCGGAAACTCTGCCGGCGGTGCGCGACGCCGTCGATCTGGCGATCGCAAGCGTCGCTCAGTCGCTGCAGAAGAACGTTGCGCCAGAAGCGCCGGCGATGGCCGCGCCTGCGGCGCCGATCGCCGAAACCCCGGTAGCGAAGGGCGGGGCGGAGCTGGATGGCCTCACGAAGGCCGCGCCGGAAGAGGTGGCCGTCGCGCAAGATGCAGCGCCGACGCCGACCGCAGCGACGGCCCAGGGCTCGACCGCGAAAGTCGCGGACGCGGCCAGGGCAGCTGTCGTGGCCGTGCAGGCGGTCCGCGCTGGTGGCATGTTCGGTGGTGTTGCCACGGCACAACGCAACCCTGCCGAAATCGACGAGGCAGATCTTGTCGACGACGTATTTATGGAAGCCGACGGCGAGATTCTCGTCGGAGGTTGATAAATGGCACGTTGGTTTAGTTACAATAAGCCAACTTGCCGAAAATCAATAGGAATGGAATGGCCCGAGCAGAAGGAAAATTAGAGCCAGGTACAGCACGAGCTGGAGCAAAGCATCCAGCCTTCGAGTCGCGCGCGCTTACAGGGTACGACGTAGCAACTTGGCAAATGAGAGAGCACCTGACGAATTGGGATGCTTCGTTTGCACTAGGCTTCACCTCATACCAAGCACTGCTCACGTTTTTGAGGGAGAACCAGGTGAGCCCTGTCGATGAATCGCGTGACCTTCTGGTCCGCCTTTACATGCTCGAGCCGTCCTTTCCTAGCCAATTCCGTCCTCCGAACATGCAGGACCTCGTCGATTTCCTCTTCGGCCTGTCAGTTTTCGAAGCTTCATATGCGGCCGAGAGGCGTAAGAAATGTGCGTCTCTTCTGGCGAAATTGTTAGGAAAAAACCGTGGCTCCGGTTACCGATGGCTAAGAGCGGCCGAGAATTCGGAGCAAGCGGTGGCTACTCCTACGCGCCGCCTTTCCGCCAAGGTGTTTTCGATGAATCCAGAAACGGCTCGCGCCGACTTCTGGCGTGCCGCGCAGGCTATGGCTCTGGGGAGGCAGTTCAATATGGAAGAGATCTTGGAGTCACTTCGAGACAACGGAGTGATAATTGACTAAGTCTGTTTGCCTGACAACGCCAGTTGTTGCCCCGAACGATGCCACGGTTCTAACGCCTACGGCCGAATGGATGCATTTGGCCGGGACTCACAAGGACCTCTTATATGGATTTCATGGCAGTACGTCGTCCAAGCAGCCCTTCTTATCTGCAGCCTATGATGCAGCTGACAAAAAGGGCAAGCTCACAAAGCGCGAGTTGACGTTTTATTTAATCGATCTCACGTACCGTGCGCCGGAACTTGCTGAATCGCAGAGCCTGCTATATGGACAGCTGGCACCGCAACTGCTCGACAAGACTCCTTTTATCGTGTCGCGTCGGCTCTCGACAGAAACTGCGTATGACTTGGGCCTCTTGTGGCAGGAAGAAGCTCGTGGCTTGGTTGGGCTTCGGAAATTGAAAGCGGCCAATGTTAATTGGTCGCAGCCGAGTTCCTATATGCTGGAGTTTCCCGAGGTGGCCGCGCAGATCTTTAAGCGATTGCCTTTATTGAAATGCATGTTGATGCCGATGCGCATGACAACCATGCCCACTGGCTCGGATGTCTGCCTTGTCGGTGTCGCTCCGAAGGCAGACGCAAAAGGTGTAGCGGCCGATGTTCGATATAAGCCGGATGTGAAAGTCGATCTAAGCTTTGCCTAATCAAGCCTCACATGGCGAGGGGCAAGTGTTTCGGCTCCAGCCTTTAACGAAAAGGGTCAATTCAATGGTATTCATGGGTGCTGCGGGCCAGGCATTAGCCAATAGCGAATACGCTGGGGACCGGCTTGGCGTCCGGTTCGAATTACAGGCAATCGCGAATACGGCTGACCTTTCTGTTTACGGCTACGAATTCCTTTACCGCGGAATGGTGCGCCCAACGTCCACAGCGGGATGGGTGAGGGTCGACCAGGGCGTCCTGAAGTACCTTGGTGCAGTCGCCCTAGGACTGCACCAGCCTTGCTTCATCAACCTCTCGCATGAGTCGTTTATGGCCATTCCGGATTCGGCCTTCTTCGCGGCTTTCGAGAAGAATGAACTCCGCTTTGAACTGAGCGAAGCTGTGGCAGAGGGCGAGCTCTTCGACGAGGTCTGTAATAAGGTTAATCGCCTGATCGGCTCCGGAATGCACTTTGCGATCGACGATTTCGGCGCCGGCTTAGACGGCAGCCGCCGACTTTACGCGCTCGACAAGGTAGCCGTTATCAAGGTCGATCGCGGCCTGCTGATCAGCGCCGCCGGCCGGTCCAATGCCGCAAAAATGCTGTCTGCTTCAGTTGCGAGCTGGAAGGCAGCTGGAATACAGACTGTCGCGGAAGGCGTCGAGACAGCAGAGCTGCTTGCGTTTGCGCAAGGCCTGGGATTTGACCTCGTGCAGGGGTGGCATGTCGACGGCTTGGCGCCAGGTGAACAGGCGTTTATTTCACGCTATTTTTTTTGACCGGATTTGTTCTGTTTTATGTACACAAAACGCCTTTGTGCAACCGCGTCACTTTTGGCCGGGTAAAACGAATGCTGGTCAGCAATTAATTTAGTTTTCTGGAGCGTTCATGCCCGTACCACTTTCTGCCGATCCGAATGTCCTTGGCCGCCTGGCGGTCAAGTCGGCGCCGCGGCTGGCCGCCATGCTGATGGCGTCGCACCACGGCGGCACACCATTGGTCGCGACGGCCCACCGCGTCGGCGCGTCGCCCGCAGCATCAATTCTTTTATCGCCGGCCAACCCGCTGTCCCGCTGGGCAGAGCGCGCCGTCCACGCCGTTGGTGCGGCGCGCTCTGCCAGTGCGGAGGCACGATCGCGCCATGCAGCGGCGCCAGCGCCAGCGCTTCCCGCTGCTCGCACGCCGGTCAGTGCGGTGCTCGACATCTACAAGCGCCTCTTGCGCGAAGGGCCTGCGACGTCGCGCCCGCGCTCGATCGACGAGCAGGTTGAAGCAGTCCGGCCGGCAGAGGCAGGCCGCAGTGCCCAAGTGCTGGAGCAGGTTGCCCAGGTGCAGTCGGATCGCACAAGCGAGCTGGTTGTGCTGGCGGCGGTGGTGGTCGGCGCCGGTTACGGTGATGGCGTCGACCGCGCAGCCACCGGCGGCAAGTTCGACGTGACCGTCTTCCGGAACCTGGCGCGCGCAGCGGACGTGATCGCGCCTGGCCAGTCGATCGCGTCGCTCGACCCTGTGCGCCTGCGCGCCGTGCTGACGGCCGGCCTGCAGAGCTCCAACGGGGCGTTCCTCTCGTTGCACAAGGACGGCGGGCGCGCCGCACATGCGATGGTGACTGGTGCCAAGCTGGTCCAGGATGGCGCCAAGGTGGCGAACGAATTCCTGGTGAACGGAAAGTTCAGCGAAGCAGCTTTCCTGCAGAAGATCTCCGGCGTGCTGGCGCCAGTCTCCCAGGTGGCGGCCGCGACGCCGGCCGGCGCGAAAGCGATGCTTCTGATTGCCGCGGCCGAGAAGGCAAAAGACCTGTTGCACGAGGTGGAGCGCCATGACGGGCCGCACGCCTCCCTGCGCACGGGGATCCTCCAATCGATTTCCGATCGCCTGCAGGAGATGGACTCGCTCCAAGCGCCCGCCGATCAGCCAACCGCACCAGGAGTTCGCTGAAATGAAGACCGATACCGAAGAATACGTACTCGACCTGAGCGCTCTCCAGGATTTGCTGAGCCAGCAGCTGCGTGACGACGCGGAAAGCGTGTGCAATGAAATGGTCGCCCCGACCTTGAATCGCGTGCGCGCCGAAGCGGCCGAGCCTGCCTCTTATCGTCTATTGGCGCTGCGCACGTCTCGCATGAGCGATGCGCGCCAGCACATGCAGCAGCGCATGCTGGCTGTCGCCGAGCACCGGCTGCCGCTGGAAAAGGAAAGCCAGCGCATCGCCCTGGTTTCAGAAGTAGGGCGCGCGCTCGAGTCTTGCCTGCGGGTGCTCGAGTCGACTGACCTCCGCGAGAGCACCGTCCTGGTCGCCGAGAACGTCGAGGCGATGAGCCACAACATCGGCACCATGTCTACGCTGCTGGCGCACCGCTATCCGCCGCTCAGCAACAAGCTGGCCGAGGCATCGCTGCGTGCAACGGAGATCGGGGCCAACGTCGATCGGATAGCTGCTGAGATGAAGTCCGCATACGAGCAAGTCCGCGCCGAGCTGGCGCAAACCGGGCTGAGGCTGGCGGACGTGCCAGCCCCGCCCGTAATCCGAAAAGGCGAGGAAACAACACCGATGCGCGCTCCGGTAGTGTGATCGCCAGTGAAAGAAGTACAAACATGGCAGTTCCGAGATGTCAGGAGATATCTCGGAATGTTTGTTTTATGATGTTGCCACGTAACAAGTCATGACAGGAAATTGCATGCGAAAGCCCAAGAACCCCCTCTACCTCTTTACCGCCCTGGTGGCGCTGGCGTGCCTAGTCATGCCTGAGGTCGCGTACGCCGATGAGGGCATCCTGGATAAGGTCGCCGGCCTTCTGACCTCCATCAACCGCAACACGGACGAATCGTTCGGTATGCTCCGCGCAGTTCTCGGTGACTTCGCGCTCGATCCCTTCCGGACGCAGGACGGGTCGACCGGATCGCTGATGGCTTCGATGTTCAAAGAATTCAACATGTTCATCTTCTCGGCCGCCTGCATCTGGACCGGATACAACATGATCGCCGGCCTGGCCCAGACCATGCACGAAGGCGTAGTGCTGGGTAAGCGGATGTCGACCGTGTGGGTACCCGTCCGTATTTCCTTTGGCACCGCCAGCTTGATGCCTGTTTTCGGCGGCTGGGCATTCTGCCAGGCGCTGATGGTGATCGCATGCCTGCTG
The DNA here is from genome assembly GCF_030411975.2 of Massilia orientalis. Lineage (NCBI taxonomy): Bacteria > Pseudomonadati > Pseudomonadota > Betaproteobacteria > Burkholderiales > Oxalobacteraceae > Massilia > Massilia orientalis. The sequence continues at coordinate 6,697 of NZ_JASNRB020000013.1, forward strand.
GGGATCGCCGGCGCGAACCGTGTGACGAACGTCGCAGTCGATAGCACTGCAGCTTTCCAAACCACGGTGAACCCGATGGGCAATGTGAAGCAGGCAGCCCAGATCCAAAACATCGAGCTCTACATGGCCAAGGCTGCGGCGTGCCAGCGCGCCTCGTACGACATGGCGACGGCGATGCAGGCCAGTGGCCAAGCGACGCCGACGGACTTCCCGGTGACGCTCAACGCGTCGGCCGAGAGCGGCACTGCAATCGTGATGCAGTTCGCAGGTCGTCAGTCGAGCGGTCAGTATGGAAACGCAGCTTGTGGCGAGATCAAGCTCAAGTTTTCGCCGCGCTCCAACGGCTTCAAGGGCATGTTCGGCTTCCGTATCGCCGACGTCAATTACGAGGGTATCCGCACGCGCGCGATGGAGGCACATGCCACCACCCTGAGCACGACGTACTCGGCTGCCCAGGCCGTGATCCTGGGCGTTTCCCCCAGCAGCACGCCGGCTCAATTCGACGCGTCCGTGAAGGCTGTCGCTGACGGCTATTTCGGGCTCTACACCAACACCTTCCAGGCCAAGCTGGCCACGCTGGCTGCTGATGTCAACAATACAAGCAACGCGGGCGCGATTTCCGATCAGCTGACGCAGCGTATGAAGGATGGAGGCTGGGCAACCCTGGGTATCTGGTACAGCGTGTATGCCGAGGTGGGCGAGGCCATGAACGAGATGCTCGATCCGGTTGTGACCTTCCAGCCGCTGGACGACGGAATGAGCATGTCGTCGACGACTGCTGACCTCCTTGCCGGGCTGGAAGCCGCGGTCGGCGTGGCTACCTCGCAGAAGCAGGGAGCGCTGGCGACCTCTACCGGAAACACCTCGATCGGCCAGTGGATTCTTGGCGGTGCGCTCAATATGACGATGGGTGCGAGCTCGACTGGCGCCAGCAACACGGTCAATCCGATCATCGCGTTTAAAAACATCGGGGACAACGGCCTAGCCGCCGCGCAGTCGATCTATATCGCGTACAAGACGTTCAGCGCGACTACAGGAGGTACGATCGGTAGCGCTGTAATGGATGCGGCGAGCAGCAAGATCGGCAGCAGCCTAATCGGCAAGATCCCGGTCGTTGGCGGCATCGCTAATACCCTCATGTCGATCGCAAAGGACGCAGGGGCTTTGCTGCTGCCGGTGGTCGGGCTGCTGTTCGTTACCGCGGCCGTGATGGCGTTCTATATCCCGATGGTGCCTTTCATTCAATGGTTCGCCGCATTGATCCAGTGGTTCACCTCGGTGATTGAGTCGCTGATCGGTTCGTCGCTCTGGGCAATGGCGCACTTCGACTCGGATGGTGAAGGTATGGGCCAGCGCACCAGCTACGGTTACACATACATGCTGAACAACTTCGCTCGCCCGATCATCATGACGTTTTCGTTTTTCATCGCGTCTGCAGCAATCACTGTGATGGGGACCTACCTGTTTCGCTACTTCGGCGCGGCAGTGGGCTCTGCCCAGGGCAACAGCCTGACCGGCCTGATGTCGATCGTCGCGTACATGGTCATCTTCACCGTGATGGGTATGACGCTTGTGAATTCGACGTTTACCATGATGCTGCACCTGGCTGACCGCATGATTGGCTGGATCGGCCAGAACCAAAACGCCGCGATCGGTCATGAGGTCGAGAACAAGGTGGCGGGCATTTTCGTCGCCGCTGCACGCGGTGGTAGCGGTGCGGTTGCTTCGGCAATGGATCCGCGACGGGTTGCCGCAAAAAAGGGGCTGCTCGATTCAGTCGCCGGGAAAACGCTGGGAACTGCTGGAGGTAACTCGGTCTGAAATCTTCAACAGTAGGCCAAGTCAACAAAAACGAAACGCCCCGAACCGGGGCGTTTCTATTAGGGCTTGAGGGTGAACTCGTAGATCCGCTGCGCCTGGCCATCGTCCGGCGCAAACTGGTTGTAGTCCGGATTGAGCGGGCGTCCAGCCTTGCTGTAGTTCTTGACCGTTTGGGTCGCTATGTTTTGGCGCACGACTGGCGATGCAACCAGCGGGTGCTGCGGGTTCAGCTTGCCGAGCTCGCGCAAGGCCACGACCTTGACGCCGATCTGCCTACCCATGTGGTCGATCGCGACGCTCTGCTGATACTGCTCGGGCATGTTTCCGGTGCGTTTGGCCTCGTCCAAGGCTTTGGCATACCCCTCGCGATACTCCTTCTCGGCCTTGGCGTTCTCACGGCTTTCCCGCATGTGGGAGCCGATCTGCACCATGTTGTCGACCAGGCCAGCAGTGTCCATCTGTCGTTGCGAGTCCCAGAAACTCATTTGATACCTCAGTATGTGTTGCGGCCGAGAAGTCCTGGCCCATGCGTTCATTAAATCAAGCGCAGATCGAGTCTGTCAAATAACCGGCGTATGGACCGGTGGATCCGGTGAAAAGTGTGGCTCAGCAGGGTGTCAGGGCGCCCGAGCGCTCTTCTTGCTCGTCCAATTCTTCATCCGGGTCGACCGCGGCCGCCGCCGTATAGCGGTGCCAGATCGGCGCGTCTCCGGACATCCCGGCCAGATAAGAGGTGTGCGCGGCCAGCTCGTCTGCGGACGCCGGCAGCACCAGGACGGAGGGCATTTCGGCGGCACCCTCGTCCAGCGCACTGGCCGCCGCGGTATCAGCGAACAGTTCAAGGAAGGAGCGCTGCTCGCGGAACATCGCCTGCATAGCCTCAGCGCAGAGCAGCGCGTCGGTGAGAGCGCCGTGCTTTTCCCGATGCGCCGTCGACAAGCCGACGCGTGCGCACAGGGCGTCGAGCGATGCCGGCTTGCCGGGCCAGCGCTCGCGGCTTTCCTTCATGGTGTCGAACACACCGGCGATGAACTTTTCCAGGGGAGGGAAACGATGACGTGCCAATTCCGCATTGAGCATGTCCATGTCGAACTTGACATTGTGGCCGCAGACGATCGCCTCGACCATCAGTTCGATGATCTGTGCCAAGTAGCCTTTGATGGGCGGCTTGTCCGCTAGGAATTCAGCGGTGATGCCGTGAACGCGCAGCGCGTCCGGATGGATCTCGACGTCGCCGGGGTTGAAGAACCATTCGACCTTCTCGGCGACCTTTCCGTCGATGAGGCGCACGTGGCCAAACGAGATCACCCGGTCGGTGCGGACGTTGGTTCCAGTGGTTTCGGTGTCGATCACCGACGCGCGGCCAACCAGAGGGTCGACACGTTCCTGCGTTGCAACAGCTGCTGGTTCCATAGAGATATGACTTTCTGTATGATTGACGTGGGATGAGCATAAAATAGAACAAACGACGAATAAAGGCGTGATTGCAAATGGTCGTAAAGCTGCAGCGTGAAGCGGGGAGGAAGGAGTGAGCATGGCGAGTTCCAATGTCTTGTACCTCCCCAGCAACCGCGTCGGCCGCGACTTCATCGTTGGCGACGTCGGTGGTGCATTCGACCAGCTCTTCCGGGCCATGCAGGACGTCGACTTCGATCCCAACCGCGATCGGCTCATCTCCGTAGGCCACCTGCTGGCTGGACAGGCTTCCCTGACCAGCTGCATCCGCTTTCTGCGAACCCCATCCGTGTTCGCGGTGCTGAGCAACGGCGAGCAGGACCTCATCGACTTGTTCGCCGAGGGGCCGCCCGATGATGAGGCTGTAGAAGCGCTCGCCGCGCTGGACTATCACGGCATGACCTGGCTCGCCGGCGCGGGCCAGCTGCAGCGAACGCAGCTGGTCGCAGCCATGCGGCTGCTGCCGCTGGCGATCTCGATCGGCGACGTTGGGACCGCTACCGGATATGTCCACGCCGGATTGCCCCAGGGGGAGGGCTGGGAGGAGTTCACGACGGGCCTGCGCCGCGGCGAGGATCACTGTGTCTCGGCCGCCCTGCGGGAAATGACGGGCGGCCACCAGGTGTCGGGCGTTGAGCGGGTGTTCGTGTGTTACACGCCTGACTGGGACCTGACCCCCAGCCACGCGAACATCGTGCCTGTCGCGCCTGGACCGGTCCTGCGGCTGATCAGCGATATGATGGCGGCACCGAAATTAGTCGAGGGCCGCGAGGCGGCGAAAATATGAGGACGTCCGAAACCCACCTTTTTGATAAGAAGTCGCACTGGTTTACCGAACCGATGACCGCGTTCGGCGGCTTCGTCACAAGCGTCGAGTTCGTCAAAATGGGCAAGCGCCCAAAGCGGGTGGGTGCCGACGGCACGGTTCAGGAGCATCAGCCGCTCGGGCATCGTTCCGTGAAGAGCTACATGGCGATGTTCTCGAAGTTCGTGCGCTGGATGTCGAGCCAGAACCTCAAGATCGATGGCGTGGCCAAGGAGCATATCCTGCAGTTTCTGAATGCGGAGATGGAGCCTCAGAAGAAGGGCCGTGCAAAGGACCTGAATAGCGAGATCCGCCGGCGTTACGTGCGCCTGCTGGAGCGCGTGTACGATCACCTGCAGATTCGTCCAAACCCTGCGCAGCTGGCCGCATTCTCGCTCGCGTCAGCGCCGGGCGGGGCGGGGAAGGACTTGCCGAAAGAATGGTTGACGCTCGAGCAGCAGGCTGCATTCATGGAGGCGCTGCCCACGCGCGCGGCGATCCTGTCGGACGACTCGGCAAAGGCGTGGCGCCGTCGCCGCGATCGCGCAATGATGGCGCTGATGATCGGGGCCGGGTTGACGGTGGCCGAGGTGATCGAGCTGTACATCGAAAACATCGGCGAAGAGGATCTAGCCGGTTCAGTGCCGGTGACGGTCTGGCCGGCGCCGAGTAGCGAATTCGGCCGCAAGCACGTCACCATGCTTCGCCCGTTCGCCGTTCCCGAGGTTTCGCGCTGGCTGGAGGAGCGGGAGAAGATGAACGTGAGCGGCCGTCTCCTCTTTCCAGCCAAGGTGACGGGCGGGAAGGTAGCGGCCGCTACGCTTTATCGCCAGGTGCGAGCGACGTTTGCCGCGGCCGGTATCAAGCTGAATCGTGAGGGTGGCCGTACGCTCCGCAATACGTTCGCGCAGCGCGAGCTGGAGGCCGGGACAACGCTCGACGAGCTAGGCGAATACCTCGGACTGCACGAGCGCCGCTCGGTCGAGCGGTATCTTGGGGCGGCCGCGAGAGACCGGCGCGCGGCACCAAGCGCCACCACATAAATTAAACACACGGCCGACGGAAGCCGGAACTAGAGAATCACATGAAGAGATACGCAAGACCCACGACAGCACTGATGCTGGTCGCCGCATTGACCGCGTGCGGAAAGCAAGCCGTCGCACCGCAGCCGACGGCTGCGCAGGCGAGGGCAGCGCAGGTGACGGCTGCGGGAGCAGCGACGGTGCTCGGCGCGCTCAACGACGTCGACTGGTACATGATGATCAGCGCCGACGACCGTCGCGTGAAGCCTCTCATCGTCCAAATGCCGTCGAAGCCGGACTGTGACCGCGGCGTTGCCGAATTCAGCCTGAAGGCAGTCGATCCGGCGGCGCCCGATGCGGAACCTCCGAAGGCCTGGTGCCTGGCTGGGAAGGATGTGCGCACGCGCCTCGGCGTGTGAGTGCTCGCGTGCATGCGACAGTAATGCCATAGTTTTCGGGGCGCTTTTGTCCTTCAGGGGGTGACGCGTCACGATAAATCGAGCGACCACGGTGTGATCCATGACCGAACTTTTCCGAGTAGCGCAAGCTGACACGGTCCTCGCTGGTACCGGCCACCGTCCGAACAAGCTCGGGGGCTATGGCGCCGATGTTTCGACGCGTTTGGTCGACCTGGCGCGCGCCGCGCTGATGAAATACCGTCCCAGCAAGGTCGTGTCCGGCATGGCCCTGGGTTGGGATATGGCCCTGGCGCTGGCCGCCGTCGAGCTAGGCATACCGCTGACGGCCGCCGTGCCTTTCGAGGGGCAGGAGAGGAAGTGGCGGCCCGAGCAGCAGCAGCTGTTCCGCGCCATTCTTGCGCGCGCCACCGAGGTCGTCGTGGTCAGCCCAGGTGGATATGCGGTCTGGAAGATGCAGGTCCGGAACGAGTGGATGGTCGACCGCGCTACCGGTGTGCTGGCGCTCTGGAATGGTAGCGGTGGCGGCACCGGCAACTGCATCGAGTATGCGCGCGAGCGGCAGGTCGAGATCATCAACCTCTGGGCCACCTGGCAGCGGTACGCATTCACTCCCTCCCCATAGTGCTGGATGTGCGGAACTCGCGCGCCAAAGCCGGCCTGTGTCCGCGTGTGCAGGCGCCGAAATCGTTGAAGATCAGGTTGGGCGCCTTCCAAGAGGAGGCAACGGAATCTCCATGTCGTGGAGCTCCCGTACAAGTTGCTCAAGATTGTGATGCTGCTCGGGTCCGTCAGAGAGGTCCACATACTTTCGGCCGGCGAGCTCATCTGGTACCCGCCGTGGAAATACAGATTGTCGGACGATGGGAATGAACTTTCTGGTGCCGACCTCCCGCATCATTTGGGCCGTGACGAGCATTTGTTCATATCCGACACCGCCCTGCCGCTGCTGCGCCTTGTCCACGTAGGCTTCGGTGCATACCATGAGTACTCGGTCGCACTCGCGTACGCTACGTGCCATGAAGTGCGGTAAGTCCTCTCCGAAACGCGTGTGCCATTGGTCCAGCACAACTTCCACTCCCTTTTGTCGTAAGGAGATAGCCAGTTGAGTAACCCAAGCGCGGTGCTCTGGCGAATCCCACGAATACGAGATGAAGACCAAGGGCGGGCGTTGCAGCGGTCCGAGCGTGGCCACAGGGAGTAATCCGGCTTGGTGCAAGACAGCCGCGAGATCCACATTCTTCACCGCCCAGTGCGTCCGTGTCATCTCCCACTTCGAGGTAATGTCGAGAGCTGGCAGCATTTGCGTCAGCTTTTCACGGGGGATGGGCTCCACTGCATCGTCAAGATTGAAAGTGATGGCGAATTCCTGTTGCCTGCGCGCGATAGCGGTAATTCGCCCAACGCGCGCAGGGGCGTCGACGTATTGTTCATAGGCGAAAAGTGTCGGCAGTGCCATGAGCCTCTCGAGAGCTGCGTCGTCAAGCACATCGAATTGCTGCTTGATGTGTGGGTTAGTGTGTTCGAAAACCCGGTCGAACAGCATGACCCATGAAGTGCCTGTCCATGCCGTTTCATTCGACGAAACTAAGAGGTTGTACATGTGATTTTGGATGCTCATCGCTGTGATCGTGTGTGAGGCGGTTCCATAATTTTATTCGACAAGTCGGCTGTAAGGGTGGGCGGCAGCGGCCGCGTTGCGTGCACCAACGGCGTTGACCTGTGCCAGCTCGCTAGCCGCCAGACACTGGCGCCGGCCGGGCGCCGCGCCGCGAGCTCGTGCTGGCGCCGCTCATGCGCGCCGCCGACGGCTGCCGCGCTGCGCCAGCCTCCCAGCTATTGCGAGACTCGCGCGCGCATCCGTAACATAGCCCCATCACCTCTGAAAGGGCGAGCATGTCGCGCACGAAAGAACTGGGCCAGTATCCGACACATCAATGGGCTGCCGATGCAATCGTCGAGAGCTTTTTTCGCGACCTGGGCGTCGGCAGCCTGGTACTCGAGCCCAGCTGCGGACCTGGTGCGTTCTTGGCGGCCGTGCCCGCGGGCGTGGAGGCGATTGGCGTCGATATCGACCCGGTTATGGCCGAGCGTGCGCGCCTGAACACCGGATGCCGAGTGCTGGTCGGCGACTTCCGCACGATCGAGCTGGACTTCGAGCCGACCCACATCATCGGCAACCCGCCGTTCAACCTCAAGTTGATCGACGGCTTCCTCGAGCGCGCCTACGAGCTGCTGCCGCAAGGTGGCCACGCCGGCTTCATCCTGCCGGCCTATGCGTTCCAGACGGCCGCGCGCGTCGCGGGCTATGCGGACCGTTGGGCGCTCTCGCAGTCGATGATTCCGCGGAACCTGTTCCCTGGGCTGAGCCTGCCGCTCGTGTTCGCCACGTTCTCGAAGGAGCAGCGCCGCACGCTCATCGGCTTCGCCCTCTACCGGGAGACGGCTGCCGTCCAGAAGCTGCCGGCCGCCTACCGGGAGATCCTGGCCGCGGTTGGCGGATCGGTCTGGGCGCGTGTCATTCGCCTGGCCGTGGAGCGCCTCGGCGGCGAGGCGGACCTGCAGGAGATCTATCGCGAGATCGAGGGCCGCCGCCCCACGAGCACGCCGTTCTGGCGCGAGCAGATCCGCAAGGTGATCAGGACGCCGGCAGCCGGGTGCGCGCAGGTGGCGCGCGGCCGCTACGCACTGGTGCCGGCGACGAACGACGCCGCACGGGTCCTCGCGGCTTGAAGGAGGTCTTCATATGGGCGAAACTTCAGACTCGGCGCCGGCGCGGTGCCCCGATACGGCCGGTAGCCGGCAGAGGATTGAAATATGATGTTGAAAGTAATGCGAAAGAACGAGCGGACAGCGCCGCTCGTATGCTGCAACGTTTGTGGCAGCTGGATCGACGACGCTTCTCTTGGCGCAGCTGTGTTTGCGCACCTCGGTTTTGAAGACGGCGACACTCAGCAGGTGCAGCTCGTGCATAAGGGAGCGTGCCACGATACGGCTGAGGCTCAATTGCGAACGAAAGGTGCAGGGGTGAGTTGGCAAGAGCTGAAACGCTACCTCGTCGATGCGCTACACAATAGCGGCGTCACCATCGATACGCTGCGTGAAATGCAGGAAGACGAAGAAAAATTCGGTCGGCTTTAAAGCCAGCGGTGCGTCGAGTGGGAGTTGCTACCACGTCTTCAAGGGGCAGGTAGCATCGCCGCATGACTACTCCAACTCTCCCGGCTCTGGCCACCACGGATCTTCCCCTCACCTCGGCGATGGTCGGCACATCGATCGCGTTTCCGCGATTTCTGAAGGTGCTCAACGACAGTATCGCGGCCGGCGCCGTCGCCAACGTTACCCACACCGAGCTCAAGCAGCACTTCGGCCGCGCGCTTGAATCGCTCTGGGAAAAGCACGTCTCCGCTCCCTATTTTTACGGGCAGCGCGATCGGGGCGATACGCCCGACAAGCTCTACGACTTCTACTACGGCGACGTGACGGCCCTCCATCGGGTCGAGGCGACGCTCCGCAAGCTGAATGCCTGCGGCGTAGAGCACCCGGCGGTCGACGCCATGCGCCAGGTGCTGACGGAATTCGTGCCGGTGTCGCAGCGCCTGACCGTCCTGAAGGAATGCATCGTCAAGCGCCCCGTGAAATCGCAAGAGGAACGGGAGGCCGAGCGGCGCTTCGTCCCGACGCCGGCCATGCCTAGCGCGATCCTGGAGGTCTGGAAGGCCCTCACGCAGGTCACGGAGCGCAACCGGCGCCAAGTCGTCGAATACATCACTAGCGAGTATGCCAAGCGTCTCGACTTCTTCATGTCCGCCAGCCCGACGCTGCGCGTGAAGCTGCTTCGGAACTACGAGAACCGCATCGCCGTCGAGGCCGGCACCGCGGCGCGCAGCTCGCCCCAGGACGAGTACGCGCTGAAGCCGGACTTCGAGGCGGCACTCGTGGCCCTGGCTGAAAAGGATGCGGCCGAGCTGCGTGAAGCCTTTATCGCCAAGGTGGTCAGCAAGATCGCGTCGATCGTCGAGGCGAAGGGCAACTTGGCCAGTGTGAACGAGGTGAGCGACACCATCCAGGTCGGGCGATTGAGCGGCGCGCTGGCGATCGCATTCACTGACGGCTCGCGCTTCCTGGTCGACAACAACATGGTCTACTCGAGCAGCGTGCGCAATAGGGAGTTTGTGCGGTTTCCGCTAACCTTCCACGACGTAATCCTGGCCGATGGCAGCCGCATGAACCAGCCATCCGAGGAGCGAATGCATTCGATCTTCTGCGCGGCTGCCCAGCTGGCGCAAGAGGCCCGGCCGCAAGACGCCGAGGGCGAGGAAGAGGAGAATGGCCCCGCCCCAGGTGGTTGACTATCGCCGCCCAGATGGAACGCCACGGCGCGCGCCGATCGTGGTCGATATCGTCTCGCCAGTCTGGGAGAGTGCCGTCGGCCCGGCCGGCACGCTGAAGAAGCAATTCACCGCGCACGTGGGCGGCGCCCAGGTTGCCCGGTTGCTGCGCTATCGCGACGTAGACGGGGGGCTTCGACATATCGGGTATTGGCGTGCGCGACGATTATCATGGGCGACGTGTGGCCACGCAGTTGCTCGACTTCGCTTTCCAGGAGACTGGCGCCGACCACTTCACGCTCTCGACCGAGACCGCTGGAGACGGAACCCAGCTGGTGCTCGCGTACGGTGAAGGCGGGCGCGGTGGCCGGCGCGTTGTAGAGCGCCCGCCTCGGTTGACGCCCGTCGCGCGTCCGGATCTTGCTGTGTGCCCCGAAGGGCCGGATTCTCAAGATGGCGCGGCAGACCCCGACGAGGCGTGCCCGATGCGGTAGCTTCAAGGGCATGTTCGGCGCACGTCTGGGCGAGCGAGGTCGCATATGTTACCTTTCGCTTGCCCGTCCTGGGCAATACAACCTGTGGCCGACCTCATGAACAGAAAGCATATCGAGGCGCTTCTCGCAAGTGCCCCTCCCCGAAAGAAAGTCGCGCCGGTCCAGATGGACTTGTGCAGCGAGGCCGGGAGGCGCCTGGTCATGAGCGCCGCGAAGCGGGTGATCGACACGCATCACCTGGTGCTCGAAGCTTTAGCTAAGCGATGAATATGAAGCCGAAGATGCCGAATGACGCTTACGTGGCTATTGCGCGATCCGATAACACTTGGCGTGAGATCGTCGCTTCGTTCGCCATCGAAGAAATGATCATGACGGAAGAAAACGAAATTATCGCCGGCCGTATGATCGCGAAAGAGATTGACGTTACTGAGGCGCTGGCAATTATCCGAGCCAATGCGTTTAAGAGAACAAACTCCTGATATATGTACGTCTATTTCTTGCAGCATGCTCGTGAATCGAGATTCAAAATTGGTAAGGCAAATGACGTCTATAGGCGATTTCTTGCGCTAGGCGGAGAAGCAGAGTATGCGACACAGGCTAGTTATTGCATTCGTCTCGGAACATCGGAGCGGGCTAGTCGCATAGAGCGGGTGCTGCATAAACTCTTTGAACCGTGGAATATTCCTGTGGGTGAAGGACGACGGTATGAGGGAGATACGGAGCAGTTCGACAGCGACTGCTGGGCGCGAGTAGCACGATTTATTGCCGATAATTCGGACCTGACAGACGGTGCGGCGATCACGCCGTTGTTAGATGTTATGCGGCATTCAAATGTCCCCGTGCCGAGGGCGCACCAGCTCCGGGGCACCCAGTTATCCGATGCGAAAAGGAAGAAATTGGCTGCGGCGATCGCCAGGGCCAAATCCGAGTTTGATGACGGATTACGGGAAATTGAAGCAGGGGTCGATAAGCTCAACAGCGTGCAGCTACGAAGCTGTCGCATATCCAGTAATGATGGCGGCCGCACAAGAATTATTCTGATCGAGACGCTAAATCGCGGCGACTTTGAGTCCCTTGATGAGGCAGTATGTGATCGGTGGGCAGGGCTAAGCGTTCGGCGAGCCGACGGGCAATTTGGCGTCCTTAGTATCGTGCCGAGCGTTTGTTCGTGGGAGAGCAAATTCATACGAATCAATCTCGGTAGCATGGGGGATGAAATATGTGCCCCGTACCGTGATGCCTTCGAAAAAGCCATCGGGCGGCTACGACTTTATTGATAGCCCGTGATTCAGCTGTCCAGCAGAGTCAGCTGGCGTGGGTCGATGGTGTCGAGCCGATCCTGCTCGCGAGCGTCTATGCCGGCGGCGGTGACGCTCCAGGAGCGACGATCTTCCACCTGTGCAGGTGCGATGTAGCCGCGGTCCAATAGACGCCGCAAAATCCCGTTCGCCGCGCAGGCCGCGCCTTGTGGTTGCATGTCGCGGTCAGGCCAGAGGCGGTATCCCACTTCTGCGGTTCCTACGATCGGGCCTTTCTCAAGCAGCGCCACCAGGTCGTTTTCGATGGGTGAGAGGCGCGGTCGGTATCGGCCGGCGAGGGCGGCAGCTTCGGCTGCCTCTGCCGCAGCCTTCTCTTCGGCCAGCTGGCCCTCCAGCAGCTCGGCCCCGCCCGCAGCCTCGATCAACGCGCGCTCGATCGCGGCCCGCTGCTTGCCGTGGGCTCGCGCTTCTCGCTCCATGAGGATTTCCAGGGCGCGCGCTGCGACCGGGGAAAGGCGAAGGCGGCTGACGATGGTGCCGCCGGCCTCCCGCAAGGCCTCATCAGCGGCCGAGCCGCGCTCCGTCGACGTCCTCGGGACGCGTGCCTCGCCGGTGGCGGCGCTGGTCAGCCCGAGGGTGAGGGGACTGGTGGCTTCTGGAGCGTCCAGGTGCGGGTCGTCTCGTTTCATGCTGTAGGCGGGGCGGATCGGGTCGAGAAAGGCGGGATCTGCAGGTGGCAGATCCTCGTCGAACAGACTCGTCATTATATTCGGCGAAGTGTTGAGCGCAACGTCTTTCGGTACTCGGCCAGCGCGGAAATCGCGTGCGCGTGGTGCGGTGTGCGCACATGCTTCAGTGGTCACGGCGCCGGCATGGTCGGCAGATCTTGCAGATCTTCGCGCCGGATGGTGGACAGATTGTCTTGAGCATCGTCGGTCTGGAACTCGTTGTCCGCGATGACGACCTTCCCGATCACCGCAACCGTCCACTCCTCGTCCTCTCGAAGGAACTGCTCTGCCGCCTCTTCGGCAGCTGCCTGCGATGCAAAATTCCAATCGAACGGGTTCCAGAGAGTGCATTGGCCGTCGGAGACGTTGACGTTGTATTCCTCGATCCGGTATCCGGATAGGCCATGTCCGTCGTCGAGCAGCTTGGCCAACGCTACCAGATCCTCGACCGATGCCCGGTCGTCCAGGGTCTGCGGGTTGTGCTGCAGCAGACTTTTCAATTCAGCCGGCCTAGCGCCAGTATGGGTCGCGAAAGCGAACAGCCAAGCGAGCAGCTGCGTGCCACCCCTAGTCGCCGCCGTGACCGGCGTGCTCAGCCCGAGCTCGCGGCCGCGCGCTGAGAGGTGGTCCAGCACCGCACCCCAGGTAGCGCTCGATTCGCCCGAAAAGGGAAGGTACGGGCTGGATTTCTCGGCGGCCGCCGGGTCAAGGGCAAGGGCGCCCAGCACCGCGTGGATCACCGGTGTCACGCGGCCGCCGTGCGCGAAGAGAAGAGTGCCGGTCGCATGGTCCCGGTCGAAAGCTGCAGTCGTCATGATTCCTCCATTGTTATTGAGGGCCGAGTGTAGGGCGGGTACCGTGCCGTGGTTGCAAGATGCGCGGCGCCAGGGCGTAACCGTCTGCAACCACGTCGCGCCGGGCTCAATACCATCAAGCCTTCACCAATTCGATGGACCGACCATGACCCAGCAAAGCGAAGAGCACGTTTATCTGCGCTCCCAGAAAGACGGCGCCGACAAGGATTACAACCTTCACCTGGAGCAGGACGCGGCCGGCGCCGGTCTGTGGCGCCTGTTCTACGAGAACGGCAAGCATGGCGCTGCCCTCAAGAAGAAGGAGAAGATCGAGGGCGCCGTGCCGTACGACCAGGCGAAGAAGGTGTTTGACCAGACGCTGAAGGAGAAGATGTCGGCCAAGGGCGGCTACGTGTCCCAGGCCGCGGGCGTCGAATACCAGAGCCCGGTGCAGGCCGACCGCGTCTCCGGCCTGGCGCCGCAGCTGCTGAAATCCATCTCGGAGGCGCTGGTCTACCAGCGCATGGAGGATCCGTCCTACCTGTGGCAGGAGAAAAAAGACGGCGAACGCCGCATGATCCGCAAAACCACCGAGGGTTCTGGTCCTGCTGCCGTGGTGACGGTGATCGGGACGAATCGCGATGGTCTGATTGTCCCGATCCCGAAGGGCCTGGCCGACGCCGTCGCCGCGCTGCCGCTCCCGTTTGTCGTGCTCGACGGCGAGGATATGGGCCAGGGCCGCTACGCCGCGTTCGATCTGGTGGCCACGGACGACGATCCGAATGGGCACCGCGGGTGCGAGCACCGCTGGCTGGCGCTGCAGCAGCTGCTGCACGCGGCGCCGTCTTCGTCCTGGGTGTCGGTGGCGATCGCGACCACGCCCGAGGCCGCCCTCGAGCTGGACAAGGAAGTGCGCGCCCGCGGCGGCGAAGGCCTGGTCGGCAAGCTCAAGTCCGCGCCGTACACGCCGGGCGTGGGCGACGACCAGTTCAAGTTCCCCTACCTGGATCGCGTGACCGTCTATGTGGAGAGCCATGACAGCGGTAAGCGCAGCGTCAACGTCGCCGCCCTGGGCGCCGATGGCCAGCCGGTGTCGCTCAAGAAGGTCACGATCCCGGCCAATTACGACGTGCCGCCGGTGGGTGCGATCGTCGACGTCGAATACCTGTACGCTTACCCTTCCGGCGGCCTGGCCCAGCCCCGCTACAAGGGCATCCGCAACGACCGTCGCCTGGAACACTGCGTCGCGTCGCAGCTGAAGTTCAAGTCGGTCGATGCGTGCGCGCCGCTCTTGGGCCAGCAACAGGAGCAATACGATCACGCGCTCGACGACGAAAACGAAGAAGAGGCTCTCGGCATGGCGCCGGGCTGCTGAGGAGATGTCGATGAAGTCTTCTGCTTCTATCGGCGATACATCGCGTGCGCATGCCACATGCGAGGCGCAGCAACCGGCGGCCGCAGCGAAGGCGTTCGAAGTCGAGGTGCTGCGGCACCTGCAGGCGATACCAGATGCTGAATGGGCACGCCTTCGCGCGTTTGGCAACGACGCCCGTCGCTTCGTGAACCACAACGACGTTGCGCTCCCGAGCCTGACCCGCGAAGAGCTGGTAGAGCGGTTCGTCAGTGTCGATGGCTGTTCGATCGACGACGTGCGCGTGCTGGGATACAAAGAAAAGGCGATCCAGATCGCACAGATCGAGAGCCGCCCAGTTTTCTATGTGCAGCGGGAAGGCGTCTATGTGATCGAGGAGGCGCGCACGGGCTACCTGCCAATGACGCGCGCTGTGGGTGACCATGCCGGCTTACCCGCCTACTTGGTGACGCCATGAGTATCTTCAACGCGCTTTTGTCACCTGAAGCCCGCGCGCGCATCGAACAGGATCGTCGCGAGGTGCTGCGGCTGTACGGCCTCGGCAACGCCTGGCTGGCGGCGGCGCTGCTCGCGGCCGCGCGCGAAGCGCAGTCCGCGGCGCCGCAGCTGGCGCCAGGCGAATGCACGTACAACGCGCGCCTGATCTGGGGCATCGTTCCCGAGGTGGCGCGTCGGCTCGGCGTGGTCAGGCTCACGACAAACGAGATCGACTGGGAGAGCCGCGAACTCTCGGATTACGAGCTGCGCGTGCGCGCCGGGCACGCGCTGAAGAACATCGGCTACACCATCCTGCCCGGTTGGCGCATGCTGTCGCGCGACATCGGCAACGGAAACGTGGTCGTGTTCGCGCTGGACCGGCTCTGCCCTGGGCGCCTTGGCGATCGCGAAGACCCGATCGTACGCAACCTGACCGAGCTGGCCGCCTGCCGCGGCCGGCCGTACGACGGCATCTGGACGCCGGCCATGAATTTGTCCGGCGAACTGGATGACCAAGGCGAGGGCGAAGGTCTGGTGCTGGACGCCGAGGAGGAGTGCGACGTCGTCCCGCTGCGGCCGGGCGCGTAGCTGGCAGTTGGCGAGCACGCGGGCATGACCCCGCGTCGGTGCTTTTTTCTGGCCCGGCTCGAACCCGGTTCGTATAATGGCAGCCGAGCCCGAGCGATGGAGCAAGCATGAGCCAGGAGAAGACGGTTACGGTACGGCGCCGAATGAACAAGAATGACGACTGGGATTACCAGATCTGGCCGAGTGATTTGCCGGGCAATGCGCCGGCGCCGGCTTGGCTAAGTGAATCCGATTCTCCTGGCACCGTTGCTCCTGGCATCATGGCTGCGCGGCTTGATAACGCTTTCGAGCCGCTGCCGTGCGGCGAAGAAGAGGCCGTGATGTTGCAGGACGAGTGGGATAGTTATCTTGGGCCGATGCTGGAGGACGACACCTCGACGGATCTTCAGGTTGACTTGCCGCAGTATCGAGATGACGAACGATGGGGCTCGTGGTGACCAACACGAATTGAGGAGGCATAATGGCGATCATCCAGGCGGCAGTGGGCGACAACTTGAAGGAATTTGGCGACGACGTCGGCCTGGAGGCAGTATGGGAATTCATCCATCTGCACATGGCCAATGCCGAAGTGGAACGTGCCATCGTTTTGCGCGACGACAGCGGCGAGACGATTGGAGAGCTCTGGGACAGCTCGCGGTATTTTGCGCACTGGGAGAGCCCCCAGAAGATGCGTTGCTATCTGGACCTGATTGGCTTCGATCGGCCACACTAGAACGTGGCGGCACCCGGCCGGCGCCGGAACAACCTGCTGCCGATAGCCAAGCAGCGGCCGGCAGCTACGAACGACATTGGGTGACGCGAGCGGTAATTTCGATAGCTTTTGCCCAAAAGTGATCTAACTGAGGAAGCGAGATGGCCTATATTTTGGCTACGATCGATGCGAAGGTCCGATGGTACGTGGTGCCCTTGAAGACGCCAAAGGATATACTTTCTCTCGAGCCTGGGCAGTTCACGCTGCTGGATCACCTCGACTTGGAGGTCGTGCCCGGCTTCGGGGACAAGGACACTGCAAAGAAAGTCGCGATTGCCATCGGCCTGACGACGTGGCGCTATGTGAAGCTCGATGGTCCGAAGCATGTGTATGAGCTCCGCGAGATCGGAGTGGTGAAGCGGTGACGTGAGGCATTGCAGAGGATGACCTAATGGAAGTCCCTGCTGCGAGTTTCGAGCTCACCAAGGAGGTGAGACAGGTCAACGAGCCGTTTGGCGACCAGGTGCCGCACATTGTTCGTGCACTGCCACTGGCCATAAACGCCCAGCAGCGAAGCGTTCATCACTTCACGGCGCTGGGTTTCAACGAGACCGGGCCAGACGATCACGTTGACGTTGCCAGTTTCGTCTTCGAGCGTCAGGAAGACGGTTCCGTTCGCGGTCTCCGGCCGCTGTCGGACGGTGACGATGCCGCAGCCGCGAGCAAGCTGGTTGTTCTGAAAGAGACGAAGGTCCTCAGCTGTGGTGAATCTCTGGAAGTGCAGTCGCTCGCGCAGGAACGTCATCGGATGCTTGCCCAGCGTGAGGCCGAGGTGGCGATAGTCGGTCAACGTATTTTCCGCTTCGGTCGGCGCCTGCAACGGCACGTGTTCCTCCTCGATCACCGCGCACTTCAACAGCCCTTTTCCGAGAGCGCCGCCAGCGGCGCTCCATAGGGCCTCGCGCCGGTTCCCTGTCAACGTCGCGAGTGCGTCTGCGCTGGCCAGCAGCGTGAGATCGCGCTGCGCCAGATTCGCGCGCAATGCCAGGTCGTGCAAGTCCTTGAACGCGGCCACTGACCGGGCCTCCTCGATGCGCCATGCGGCGTCGCGCTCGAGGCCGCGGACCTGGTTCAGGCCCAAGCGCACGGCAGGCCTATCGCCCTGGGACGCTTCCAGGCTCGCCTCCCATCCGCTCACGGCGACGTCGACGGGCAGCACCGTGACGCCATGCCGACGTCCGTCTTGGACCAGCTGTGAAGGGCTGTAGAAGCCCATCGGTTGGCTGTTCAACAGGGCTGCGAGAAACGCTTCAGGTTCATGGCACTTCAGCCAGCTGGACGCGTACGCAAGCAAGGCGAAGCTGGCCGCGTGCGATTCCGGAAATCCGTATTCAGCGAATCCACGGATCTGGCCGACGACTGACGCGGCGAATTCCTCATCGTAGCCGCGGTCGGCCATGCCGGCCATGAGCTTTTCTTCGAACTGCTCGAGTCCGCCCTTCCTCTTCCATGCGGCCATCGCGCGACGCAGCGCGTCGGCCTGGCCGGCCGTGAAGCCCGCGGCGACCATCGCGATCTGCATCACCTGTTCCTGGAAGATGGGGATGCCCAAGGTGCGGGATAGCACGCTCTCCATTTCCTTGCTCGGGTAGACAACCGGGTCGGCGCCCTCGCGCCGGCGCAGGAAGGGATGGATCATGCCGCCCTGGATCGGGCCCGGACGAATAATCGCGACCTCGATCACCAGGTCGTAGAACGTGCGGGGCTGCAAGCGCGGTAGCATTGACATCTGGGCACGGCTCTCGATCTGAAACACACCGACCGTGTCGGCCTGGCAGATCATCTCATAGGTGGCCGGGTCCTCGTGCGGCACGTCGGCCAGCTCGAACGGGTGGCCGCGCCGATCCGCGACCAGGGCCAGCGTGCGGCGGATCGCCGACAGCATGCCCAGGGCGAGGATATCAATTTTAAGCAGCCCAACGGCATCGAGGTCGTCCTTGTCCCACTGGACGATAGTGCGGTCGTCCATCGACGCGTTCTCGACCGGAACCAGACGCGATAGTTTCGAATGCGAGATGACGAATCCGCCAGGGTGCTGGCTCATGTGGCGCGGGAAGCGCATCATGCGCTCGGCCAAGGTCGACCATTTGTCCGCGATCGACGAGTCTGGCGCTAGGCCACAACTCACCATGCGCGCGCGTAGCTCGGCGCGTGGCGCCCAACTGCTGCCGGCCTTCGCTACTGCGTCGACGATTGAAAGGTCTACGCCGAGGGCGGTGCCGACATCGCGTAAAACGCTTTTCGCGCGGTAACTGATCACCACAGCCGTCAGCGCAGCGCGTTCGCGGCCATATTTGCGGTAGATGTACTGGATCACCTCCTCACGGCGCTGATGCTCGAAGTCGATGTCGATGTCCGGTGGCTCGTTCCTTTCCTTCGAGATGAATCGCTCGAACAGCAGCGTGCCGCGTGCTGGATCGACCTCGGTGACGCCGAGGCAGTAGCACACCGCACTGTTGGCGGCAGAGCCGCGGCCTTGGCACAGGATTTTGTTGGCGCGCGCGAAGCGCACGATGTCGTACACGGTCAGAAAGTACGATTCGTACGCCATCTCGGCGATCAGGGCGAGTTCGCGCTCGAGCAAGTCCTGTACGTTGGGAGGGACGCCCTGCGGGTACCGCCAGTAGGCACCGAGATAGGCCTCGCGCCGAAGATAGGTGGTGGCGGTTTCGCCCTCCGGCACCAGCTCGTGAGGATATTCGTAGCGCAGCTCGTCAAGCGAAAACGTGCATTGACGCACCACATTCAGCGTCTCATTCAGGGCGGCGCGCGGATACAGGTTGCCGAGCCGGACACGCGATCGCAGGTGCTGCTCCGCATTGGGCGCCAACTTCCACCCGCATTTCGCAACTGGTATGCCGAGGCGGATTGCTGTCATCGTGTCCTGCAGAGGCTTGCAGGAGCGGACATGCATCACGACGTCGCCGGTTGCCACGACCGGCAGGCCGTATTGCTCGGCGATGGCGTAGACGTTGGCCTTGTGGGTATCGTCCTTCGATCGGAAGTGGAGCGTCAGCGCGATGCGCGCACGCCCAGGCGCCTGCTGCAGGAGCCAGGCCGCCGGCCTGGCCAGTACCGCGACAGGCGCCCCATACCGCGGTAGCAGGATCAGCTGGCAATCGGGCAGGCCACGCAGCGCGACCAAGTCCGCCGGCGGCGCCGCGATATCGCGCGGACGCACCAGGTACTTGCCCTTTTCGGCGCGCCGCCGCGCGACCGTGATCAGTTCGCTGAGATTGCCGTAACCGTTACGATTCATCGCCAGGATCAACAAGTCGAACGGTGCGCTGCCGTCCTCTGGCGTCACCGTCATCTGGCTGCCGATCAGCAGATGCAGGTCGGCCTCCTTTGCCGCGATATGGGCCTTCACGACGCCGGCAAGCGTGCATTCGTCGGCAATCGCCAGCGCGCGATAGCCGAGGGTAGCGGCACGCTCCACCAGCTCCTCCGGTGCGGAAGCGCCGCGCAGGAACGTGTAATGAGACACGCACTGAAGCTCCGCGTAGTCCGGCAGGTACGGGTGCGCGCCGCCGTTCATGCAAACAATCCGTGCAGGTACCACTGCATGTCGCCTGTGCGTTCCTGGTAGATCCAGAAGCACGCTGCATCGGTGCCTTGGGCGACGTAGTAATCGCGGGCAGCGGTACCGTCGTCCCACCAACCGCCCTCAATGCGTTCCGGGCCGCGGATCAAGGTCAGCGGGCTGCCGTAGAACGGGCGGTCGTTGCGCAGGATGAGCCGGATCGGCTGTTTGAACAACCAGAATGGTCGGTCCGGCGGTTCTTCAATCGCGGCTATAGCCGGCGGCTTCAGTGTCGCCGGCGTCCAGCGGTTGTAGACCTCAGGCCGATGGTCGTCCTCGAACATGGGTGCTAGCACTCGGTCAGATCCCAGGCGCGCGGTCAGTAGCTCCATCAGCCGCAGCATGTCGGACGGGCTTCCGCCGGGCTCGGGAAAGAGGGTTAGGTTTGGCGGGGCCATCGGCTGCACGTGGTTCGCTTCCAGTCGCAAGCCGATGACCGAGGCCGTCAGTTCGATTTTGGCCAGGCGCTCTTTAAGCAGGCGCAGTAGGTGCGCTTCTTCCCAGGCCGGATCCGCGAGCATGATCGTCAGCGGCGTCGGCGCAATTGCGGCGCGGCCGCGCTCGTGCAGCATCTGCACGGTAAACGCCGATACCGCTAGCTGTCGCACGGTCAGCCAGCCGACCATCTGGAGAATCAAGCGGGAGGCGCCTTCCATCAGTGCCTCCGCGTGCTCTACACGCTCGCAGGTCTCGATCGTGGCCGCAAAGGTCTCCGGGACGCTAAGCCATCGGTGTAGTTCGGGCACGTCGCCGTAAGCCCGGTCTAGCGCGTCAGCCAATTGCGTGCTCGTGCGGCGGATGAGGCCGACCCGCGGCAGACGGCGCAGCGCGCCGAGGTCGCGCGCGCCCACGCCGGACAGCCATTCGGCATGCGGCTGCGCTGCCGGGAGCAGCGTACAGGGCGCGCGATCAAGTTCACGTATCAGCGTGTTTGTCTTGAGCACGCGCGCGCGGTATTGACCATGCTTCTGGCGCCCGCGGCGCGCCAGCAGCCAAGCGCCGGCCGCCGTCGGCGCTACACCCAGTTGTACGGTCAAGCCCAGTCGGGAAAGCGCTGCCACCACCTGACGCGAGAGCGCTGGCGCGCCGTTGAAGAGCGTAAGGCTCGGGCCAACATCCAGGAGTAGTCCGAAACTGGGTTCGAGCGCAATATCAGGCGTAAATCTGTACAGGGCCAGCACGGCGGCGTCGAGCATGCTTTTCTCGCGCTGCAAGTCGCGCTCGAGCGCGATGGCTTCTGGAGCTACAGCTGCGACGCCGCCGCTGCGCATGCCTGGCCGGACGCCCAGCGTCAGCGCGTCCGGCGCGGCGACCAAGACGCGTTCGTTGTCGATCACAACGTAGGGGCCAGGCTCAGACCAGGACGGACGCAGCGCCTGTAACGGCAACAGGGGCAGGTACACGCTGAACAGAAGGTGCATGGTCGGTCTCCACGGGGTGACGACGGCGCGGCATTTCGGCCAACTCAATGAAAATTGGCTCATCGGCCGCTGGACCGCGAGGCTTCACGATCTCGACCAGCGTGCCGCCGTCTGCAGGTCGCAGCGCGAGGCGTAGCGGTGCCGGCGAAGGCTCCACGGCGCTGGCGAGCGGTCGTAGCAACCAGAGCCAGGTCTCGGTTCTTTGCGCTGCCAGATGAAGCCGGCGCAAGTGTTCGCTACGTACGTCGCGTTGCCACAGCAGTATGGCTCCGAATCCACCGTTTTTCAGAAGCTCCTCGGTGGACCAGAGAGCGTCAGCAGTGTTCTCAGGCTGGACCCAAATCAGGCGCGACACATCGAGGCCCCAAGTCATTGCAGCCAGTGCGTGGGGGATATAGGGCGGCTGCACGAGTGCAACGCGCTGCCGACAGGATAAAGCTGCCAGCACTGGCTTGAGGAGCTGTAGTTCGCCGATCCCCGGTTGTTGCAGTAGTAGCTCCGTCAGAACCGAGCGTGGCCAACCATCGTCAGGTAGTTCGCTATCCAGATCCGCGTGTCCGGTGGGAATGCTTGGGCGGCGGGACCGGGCAAGTTCGCTGGCTAGCCATACATTTGGCATCGCCGCCGGCACTACGCCGTTTGGCTGAAATACTTGCCCAGAAGGTACAGAAGCTGCGCACATGTTGTCATTTTGAGCTGTGTTTTTATACAGTATAAACGATCAGGGCGGTAAACCGAAGAGGAAAAGATTGCCGTGCGGCGATTTTTTAGACTGACTGCGGTAGCAACGCTGGCTAAGCGCGGCATGCGTACGCTGCGCGCGGGGATGCCAGCACGGGTGGTAGGCGCGAGGTGCATCAGTGTGACTTGAATCAAGCCATATGTGATGCGTCACGGAATTCGTGTCCGGCGCCAATACAACGAACTCGGCCGTGAACCACAATCGTGGCTCGTTCATTAAATCTGGAGAACTCGATGGCAATCGATGTGTATTTGCAGATCGACGGGGTCAAAGGAGAGTCAAGCGACAGCCAGCACACGGGTTGGATCGAGTGCCAGTCGGTTACCTGGAGACTGCACCAACCGAAGAGTGCGACGTCATCGACCTCCGGTGGCCACACAGCCGAGCGCGCCGAACTGTCGGACGTGTCCTTCACGAAGCTCTGCGATTTGGCCTCGCCAATCCTCGCCCAGCACTGCGCGATGGGCAAGACGATACCGAAGGCGAAATTCGAGTTCTTCCGCGCCGACGGACAGGGCGACCGCGTGAAATACTACGAGGTCGAGCTCGACAACGTAGTAATCGGCGACATAGCGCAGTCGGTGTCGACTGCAATTGGTATGGTCGATCAGATCGGTATGAAGTTTTCGAAAGTGAAGTGGAGATATACCCAGCAGAGGATCGCGGGCGGCGCCGGCGGTAACACGGCTGGCGGTTGGGATCTCGCAACGAATAGGGTAGCGTGATGGCGAGCGCATTGAGTGCCTGGCACGGCGCCGCGGTGGCCGTGGTGCTGGCAGCAGCTTCCGTCTCTGCTGCATCATCGACACAGGAGGACGAGCATCCTTTCATCATGCCTGGGACGCCGGCCAAGTCGGTCCCAGCACCGTCGCCGTGGCGCACCGGTGCGCAGCTTCTCCGCCAGCTGGAGCGGGGTGACGAGGGCGCCGTCGAGTACATCAAGGGCGTGTACGATGCGACGGAGAGCGGGCTGTGGTGCTACACCAGCCGCAAGCACGTGAAGCTGCGCAAGCAGCCACCTGAGACCATGCGCGCGGACGTCGTTGCGTACCTACGCAAGCTGCCGGCCACGCAGCAGAAGGTTCGCGCGGCGGAGCTGCTCGTCCGGATGTGGCAAATACGCTGGCCTTGCCCGCCCGATGGGTGCTGCATCTAATCCAGGAGGGCGCCATGCGCACTAACCCCCCACCCTATGCAGTGCTGCGTATGCACTTTCCCGATCCGTTCAACGTCCCTCCGGAAGAGCTCTGGCGCTGGATCGGTCATACCGACAAGGTGCTCGACTCCCAGTGGCGTAACACCTGCGCGATCCGCGTGAGCCTCGCACTCCTTGGCGCTGGCATCCGCCTGCCGGGCGGTTTCCTGCGAGTGGAGGCCGGCAAACATCGTGGCGAGTACATCGAGATCAAGCAAGAGGCCCTGGCTCAAGACCTGATCAACATCTGGGGCCAGCCCGAGAAGTTTGCAGCCGCCCTTCTACGTGAGCGAGTAAGTGACCGCCGCGGCGTGATTCGCTTTGTCAGCCTGTGGGGGCCGTTTGATCCACAGGGGCATATCGACCTGGTTTGCCACGACGAGCACCATCGCGTTGCATGTGAGGGCGGGCACGTGTACTGGCACGCGGTCGAGTGCTGGTTCTGGGAGTGTCCTTAGGCGGTTCGCCTCGCTGGCTTATTTCACGCGCCGCGGCCGTGCACGCGGGAGTTTGACCGGCGGTGCCGTCCCTGCTTGGAGGGCTGCAGCGAGCTGGTCGGGGGTAGGCGGATACTCATCGTACCAATCGTAGGTATAGACGCGTTCGCGCTCGCCGTCGAGTGCAGCGATGTCGAGAGGAATATCCTGGCCCGGCGTGCCCCGCCCCTTGCCCACCACGATCGAGGTCAGCGGCGGAAGGCCCTGCTGAATGCAGTAAAAGGCGACGTGGCCGAGGATCTTGTCCAGCACGCCAGCGGCCTTTTTCTGGTACATCTTGACCGACAAGCCTTCGTACGTCAGCGTCTGGCGATTCCTTGCGGCGCCTACGAGAATAATCCAGGCCTGCAGCGCGCGTGCAGGGTGTTTCGATGAAGGATTGAACTGGGCCATGTGGCTCCTTGCGTCGGCTCCCGGCCGATGTCGGGCGCGTCGCCGCGCTTGAGGATTGGATTTGCAATGGTACCGTAGAACTGATCGTCATCGCCGCTGTAAGCGAGCATTAACGAAGTTGACGACGTGGGCTGACGTTTAGTCGTGGGAAGTGAAATGGCGCCAGACCGCGGCATGAGTCAGGCTCGCAACAGATTGTCTTGACGTGAGCACCTGCCAGACTGTGCGATGCGGCTGCGCGCCTCCGTCACCAGCTGTCCCCTACGATGGCTATAGGTATTGGAGCGCAGCAGGTACGTGCCACAAAGTTCAAGGTGATCGGTGGAGTACGAGCGGCGCGTCAGCCGTGGACATGTCATCGCGCATTGGAATCTCCGGCAATGGCAGGGCCGCGACGGTGGCACGGCCGCAACCAGTGTCGCTAGAGCGACTGAGTGTCGAGGCCACTCGGGTGAGGCAGCGAGATGCGGCGACCCCGGCACCAGCGTGCGCCGTGCAGGCGGCTCGGCGCCCGACTGCCCCCGACTGCACGCTGTACCACCAGCAGGCTGCTCAAGCGAATATCCGGGCGATCTATATGGGAATTCAAAAAAGGTGTTTGTGTAAAAAATTACATAGATACACTGCGAACAGTTGTCTCCCAGTGTGCGCGAGCGGGACGACAGCCCCCACGTCGGGTGCCGATTAATTCAAACCGAGCTGCTGCTCGATACCGCAAGGAGATTGAAATGTCATTTCTGGATTCCTTTACCGATTCGCTTCTTTCCATCGTAGACACGGGCATGGACGCGCTCAGCGACGCGGCTAACTTCGTCGCCGAGAACCCCGGCAAGACGGCCGTGGTTGCCGTTGGCACGGCGCTCACTGGAGGGTTGGCGCTCGCGGCGGCACCGACGGTTGGCGCCCTGGCGAGCGTCGCTGGTTTCGGCGCGGCCGGCGGCACGCTCTCAGGGGCAGCGGCAAGTTCCGCAGGGCTCGCGGCGATCGGCGGAGGCAGTCTCGCTGCGGGCGGCGCCGGCATGGCGGGCGGTACCGCGATCGTCACCGCCACCGGAGCTCTCGCCGGCGGCGCGACGACCGCAGCCGCCACAAGCCTCGCCGACAAGCGTGCGAAGCGAGACTCGTAGGCGGGTCTGGTCACCTCGGTCCGGCCTCTGGATCGAGGCATGGCGGTGCGAACCATTACGTATCGGTGTACATGATGGATGCGATACCGCGCTAACCCATCGCAGCATGTGGTCCGTTTGATCGGCGATGGGCTAGCGCGCGGTGGGGGATGAGGGCTGGCAGCACTGGGCGGGTCCGGACGTTATGGTTCTGCCGCTCGCATGCGCTGTCGCGACCGACCCGCGTCGCTGTGACGGCCAGAACGAACACGGCGCGCTGGCAGCGCGATCAATGGCTCCGACTGTGTCCCAGCCGTGGCGCACAGCGCCGTCGCAGGGACGCTGGTGATCGAAGCCGCGTGGGACGTGGCATGGCCGGATTTAAGTAGTCACGCCGTGAACGATTCGAGACCGTGATGAGCCAGCACCGCTACCAACAGCCTTTCGCATTTCCCCGGTGCGATGTCGCCGTGTGCGATCTGTTTCGCGTGGCCAGAACGCAGGCCGATCACGGCGTCGAGTTCTGTCCACGCGATCTGATATTCTGCTCGCCGAGTTGATAGAGCTTTCGCAGTCGACTCAGGCATCGGTACGCTATTCACCCACTCGAATCCGAATCGCTCGATTAGGCCTAGAACTGCTTCCTGCGGCCACGTTGGTGGGTTTTTCGTGGACCACAGGGACATTGTCGTCGTTCGGGCGGCTAATATGCGGCTCAGTTCGGCGAGTGTGATCGACTGCTTGTCGAGGATACTTTTGAGCCTGTCGTAATATGTCCGCTGCGACATTGAGGGGGATGCACGCTCGTGCATTGCAGGCACCGGAGCCGTTTGTGGAGCAGGCCTTTCTGAACGTTGCCCAACACGCCGCACGCGAAATTCCGTTATGGGTATGCCTATCGGGAATCGGAATGGTCCGACCTTTCCGTGACCCGCCGCGATCGCCTTCCGGACGGCGGCTTTCGATAGACGATAGTGTCGAATTGCGGCGTGCAGGGTGAGGAAGCTATGCTCCGTAGATCCGCCGTCGCGGTCAATCACCCGTATTTGCACAGGCACCGCAATCTTGTCCGGGGCGACCGAAGAGTTTTTGTTGTAGCAGGCCTCGCGGTTGAAATACATGGCGATCAGAACCTGCTCGCGCCGCAGCATTTCTTCGCGTGTCGTGCAACGCGAGACGACGAAGAACTTGAAACTGGCCGGACCGTGGTCGCGGGCGTCGGCCAGCAGTTCCGGGTTGGTATGGGTAAGCTTCGCGATGTCGCGTCGATGGCTCGCCCAGCGCTTGTGCACGCTCTTGCTCGAGCCGAAATACATCCGACCGGTGACGATATTTTTAGTCACGTACACCACGAAGTCGCGCGACACGGCCTTTGCCTTTGAGCTCCCAATCTTCTTCAAGGGCGCGACGGCGACATCCAGGCCCAAATTCGTTTTCCAGAAATCCGGGATTTCCTTGAGTTTGTTCTTCAGCCCGGAAATTGTTGTCGGGGAGGCTGATGCACCGTGTTCGAACACCCTTCTCAAGAGCGTGCCCTTCACCGTCGCGAGGTCCGTTTCCCGGCCATCGGTCACGATAACGGTTCCTTTTATGAGAAGGTTCGCGCGAGATTCTTTCGTCAGCTCATAGGCGCGAGCATGAACTTGTCCGGCCCTCGAGCCGTGTGTGTGGACCCAATTGCGCAGCATGTCGGCGGTATCGCAATCGACTTTTGGAGGAGTGGTCGTAGGAGTGGTCGGCGCCATCGTGACGGTTGCACAGGTTGAGAAAACGATGAGCACAACGAATTGTCGTGGTGTTCTGGTGCGACTAGAGCATAGCAACACTGCATGGGAAACGGCAGAAACTCTGACGCGTCCCCGGTGAACTGCACTTACACATGGAGGATGCCGGCAGTGAGATAGCACCGCACGGAGTCGGCATGAGCGAGTCAACTCGTCGAGCGGTGCTGCTCCGCCAAGTACGAAAGCGAGGTAGCCGTGTCGAGCCCATACTTGGCGTCGATCTCACCGGCCGTCTGCAGGAAATCGGCGAAGTCGGCGATCTCGGCGGCCGTGTAGCCGCGGAGGCGAGAGAACGCCTGCCAGTCCCCGGCCTGGTAGGCAGCCCACTCGTCCTCGAACCAAGCGTCTGGGTCGCTGATCATCTCAGCGCGGGAGGTTCGGTCGTCGAGCTCGATGAAGCGCAGGACCAGTGGATCGCGTCGATGTTCTGCTGCCAACGGCAGCGCGCCGACGTCGAGCACGCGCATGCGATCACCGTATCGTGGGGCGCCCATCTGCTAGTCGAAGATCACGGTCGCGTCGGGCGCGATGTAGAACTGCTGGTGGCAGCGATCGCACGTGTCTTCGCGCCCACGTGGGTCGGCCTGCCAGCCTCCGATCTGCGTGCGGCAGTGAGGGCAATCGAACTGCACGCCGCGGGTGTGCACCTCGGTTACCTGGGCCAGGCCAGTTGGCGCTGGACGGCCAGTGTAGGTGAGCGACGAGTGCTGGCGCTGCGCGCGCTCGAGTAGATCGTTAATCTCCGAGTGCGCCTGGATCTCACTGGCGAAGCGCAGCTCGTTGCCTGCCAGCGCCTCCAGCAGGTCGGCGAAATAGGTCTTGTTGCCGGTGGTCGGCAAGGCGCGGCGGACCTGGTCGATCAGCTTGAGCCCAGCCTTGTGCTCGCCCTGCAGGTGCTGCAGGCAGCCCATCGCGAACATGTCCGCATACAGCATGAAGTTGTCCGGGTAGCGCGTCATGATTTCGCGCTGCAGGCGTCCGGCGGAGGGCTCAGCGCCTGCGGCCGCCGAGGATGTGGTTGCGTTCATGGTTGGATCCAATCAGCGCGAGGGGTGTCCGGCCCATCGGGGCTCAGGTACACCGAGAGGTCATGCCAAGCCTGGGCCTGCGTGCGGCGGAGAGGCTGTTTGGTGTCTCGTTGCTTGGCTCCGGAGACGGGGTGTTGCCAGGCGTATCCCGACTGGCCGTTATCGATTACCTCGCTGACCGTATAGCCGGCGTCGCGCAGGTCGTTGATTTCGCCGTCGCTCAGGGCGAGTTTGTGCTGCATGGCTGTGTCCGATCGCCGTGGGCAGTTATTTGACCTGGAACTTTGGCGCGCCGGCCGGGGTTCGCGTGGTGTAGGAGGCGAGGACCTTCGCTCGGTCTGGCCCTTTTACGTATGCGTCCAGCCACACGTGCATCATCGCGTCGCACTTGCCGGAGACGATTTCCTTTAACAGGCCGCCGTGGTAGCCGACACCGGGTGCGAGCCGGTCCAGCAGGTCCTCGTCCGGATTGAGCAGCACGATCGCCTCGCCGTCCTCGGCCTGACCGTCGGCCCTGCCGACCATCAGCATCGGCATGGCTGCGCCATTCAAGTAGATCGCGGTCAGGCACCGGAAGGGCGCACGGCCCTCGCCAGCGCTGGCGATCAGGGCGTCGAGCATCCTGACCGCGGCGGCGCGCACCGCATCGGTGGCGGCGCTCACTGCGGCACCGTGGATTTCGCCAGCAGCTCGTCGACGTCGGCGCCGGGGTACGAGGCCTGCAGGCGCTCGCGCAAGTCTGCCGGTTGTGGCCGCACCTCAGTCGTGTGCGTGTCGCTGTTGCATGTCCGGCAGGAGGCCTTCCTGCAACCGAAGGCCCCCGAGGTATCCCACCAGGTGGAGAAGCGGCGATAGCTTGGGTTGTCGTCGGTGATTACCTCGGCGTTTCCGCATTCGCAGAAGAGGCCCGAGATCCCTGTGTAAACGTATGTCGTGTTTTTGCTCATGTTGTCAGTCGTCTCGAGGGGTTAGCGGCTGACGGGCATGCGGTTGAGGATGTGCAGCAGATCCTCGCGCGCGAGTACCAGCTCGCATAGTTTTCGATCCTTATGGTCTTCGTTGGTGGTCATGACGCTTACGAACATCAGTTCCTGCGTGCAGCCACCCATTTCGACCTCTTGCGCGGTCGCGGGAAACTGCAACCACCGGCCGGATACTGCGCAGTCGACGCGCCCTTCCATGAGTTTGGCCAGGTGAACGCGCTCGTAGAGGGAGGGATATTTCGCTTCGTCTGCCATGTTGGGTGTCCCTCTTTAAATGTCGGCGCATCGAGTATGATATTCGACCGCGGTGGATAAGATATTTTACTCGGCAAGGCTTACTGGCCAGGGGTCTCGGGTGCTTCGCCGTCCTCATCTTGGTCGCCTTCTGCCTCAGGTTCGAATACGTCCCGCACGGCGGCGACCGCGGCGGCAGCCATTGCGGTATCGGCCAGCAGCGGGAAGGCCTTCACGAGCTTGTTGGACACCTTCCAGCCGTTTTCTCGCACCGAGCGGATGATCTGGTCGATGTCGGAGTTCGGCCCTTCCAGGATGTTCTTGACACCCTCCCTGGCCCGCTCCATGTCGCGCAGGTAACTCGCCTCCTGGCTCATCTCGACCTCGATCGTGAGCCGGATGACTTCGCCGATATATTCAGTCTGATGGGTCAGGTCGGGGTAGCGCCAAGTTGGCATCGCGTCGTCGTAGGCATCAAAGTGAAAGTTCGACCGGACGCCGTCTGCGCATACGTATTCCGCGCCGAAGTGGAAGTTATCCCGGTACTTGGCAAGCAGCGGGCGCGATAGCGTCTCAAGCGCGCGATCGTATCCCGCTTTCTCCTTCGTTTTGTTCGTGATCGTCGCCGAGATCGGTAGGATGAAGGGCGCCGGTACGGCGCCATCGGCACGCAGCACGTCGTTCACGAGGAAGCGGGAGATCCGGCCATTACCGTCTATCATCGGGTGGATGTAGACGAACCCGAAGGAAGCGAGTGACGCGCGCAGGATAGACGGTACCCCAATGGTCTTGACCATGCTGCGCCGCAGTCCGTCGAGCAACTCGCCAGCGCGCTCCCAAGGTGGGCCGATGTAGTCGACGAGATTGTCGAAGCCGTGCGTATGCCCGACGATCACTGGAGATTGCCGGACGCCGTAGCGCGTGGCCGCGCCCAGGATCTCCGTCTGCAGTTCCGTCAGCGTTTCCTCGAGCAGCGGGTCGTCGGTTTGGCCGCACCGACGTTCCATCACGGCGGCGAACCGCTTGACCCGGTCGACCTGCTTTTCCTCGTGCTCGATCGCGAAGGATGCCCTGCTTTCCTTGATCGAGAGCCAGACAGCGCTGCGCATGAGAATGTCGGCGCCGAATTCCACTTCCAGGGAGTCCAGCGCGGCCGCGCAGTTGTAGCGCTCGACGGCGCGAACGGCCTCGGTACGCCGGATCGTGGGGCAGAAGTCGCGAGTACCGGGAAGGTTGTCCCGGACGCGCCAGCGCTGGACGTTGGCTGACCGCGAGGCCACGACAAACTCCTCAGGGTCAAGCGCGTCGACATAGTTCCCTGAAGGGGTGTCTGGAACGTTGAGCTGGCGACCGGTCAGCCATTCGAACAGAAAGCCGGCGCGGCGTGCATAGGCGCCGGTGGGCTCGCTACGGATCCAGTCTTCCAGCACCTGCTGATCGATGACGGTAAAAACCCTGGCCAGAAACTCGAGGTTGACGAGTTCATGTTTTAAGCCGAAAGTGAGATGGCCAGCGATCGTCGCGTCAGGCCTTGCCGCAGGGCCGTACGTCTCTTCTCTGGTCGAATTGACAACCGTGCGGCGCGAGGTCCCTATCTTGCTTTCAACCCCGAAAGGCTGCACCGGCTCAATATTGAGGTGCTGGGCTATCCACTTAAATCCTATGTGTTCCGTCATTTTTTGTATAAAACGCTGATTTTTTAATTAAAAAGCAGTTTCGCACAAAAAAAACGAATAGAAAATTGCATCGGTGGAATTTTTTTGCTGGCCGGCTAACTATTCCTCATCGCCGCCTTGTATGGCACAGACGCGCAGTGTGCGTTCTGTCGATGAGATGCCAAAAACAAAAGGCGTGCCTGCTTCAAAGCCCTGCGCTGCGACGAGAAAACCGAAGCGCTTCAGGTAGGGATCCCCGATTGGATTCTCGACGTATCTGGTCATGCCCTCTATCCCTACAATCTTGTAGTCGCCAGGTGTGAGATGCGCGTGCGAGCCGGCGGGAGCAAACCAGTCTCCACGTTCTAAGGCACTACGAGGAAGGGCAGCTTCCATTTCATACCAACCATCGACAAGTTGCAGCTGCCGTCTTGCTTCACAAGCGGCTTGTAGCGCCTCGGGCGAAAAGCTGAAGCCGGTGATCGTCCAGATACCTCGGTCGTGGCGACGAAATACCGGCGAGCTCATCAACGCCATGTTCATGGTAATCCTCTCGATACGTCCTGTTTCCACCAGCTCTTGCGTCAAGGTCCGTCGGCTGACCACGCCACCGTGCTGCCTAAGGGCGTCACAGATTATCGATTCTGTCGGGGAGAGGAACGTTGCCGGGGCATCGTGCGGGATATCAGACGCAAGGCGGTAGTCGTTGAAGCTAGAACGTTGTACCTCCGGGAATCTGCTCAGCAGGATTTGAAGAATCGGCATGGGGGTGGACACGGCTGCGGGTCCGAGACGCTCACCCTGTTTGGAAAAGCGGGCGCGCGCCATTGCGGCGTAAAGCTCCTCGATGTCCACCTGCCGGTTTGCCGCGGACAGAACCTTGAGGGCTGTCCACTTGGCCCGGTTGTCGGTTCCAGGGCCGTACCAGAACCAGCCCTCGTCTTCGAGCAGCCATTCGAAGCCCACGAACATGCGCGCGCACAGGATGACTTGTGTTGGCGTCGCAGCTAACCCTGCCGCTACCAGCGCCCCTACAACGAAAAAGACGTGTGCTGCCCCTGCTTGACGAATCATTCCCAACGAAGTCTGTCGTACCGTTCGCACAAGATCTTCGTCCGGAGCGTCATCAGCAACAATAATTTTTTCCGGCGTCGCCGGCAGTGTGCCGCCCAGATTCCGCAGGTTGATCAGGCGATCACCCAGGACCTCTCGAAAAAAACGGTCAGCGCCTTCGATCGAAAACCGGCCGCCGAGCAGCTGCAGAACAGGTTCGGGAAGGTCGGTGAGCCGGCAGGGAAGCTGCCCGGCGAAAGCATCTCGCAGGCGATCCACCAGATCCCCTGGAGCAGGCACGCGACCGAACTGCTCGCGCGCTTTTTCCTCGATCTGCCGTACGCGCTCGCGCGTCAAACCAAGTTCATCCCCGATCGCCTGAAGAGTTGAAGCTTCCTCGCCCTCGGAGCCGTAGCGCCGAGCCATGATCGTCGCGATCCGCTGTTCTCGTGCGGACAGCTCGGCGTGGGACAAGGTCCGCTCCATATGGTTGGGCCGTGCATGCCAGATACAGTAGCCGTTGATGAATTCCTCGAATGTACGCGGCCCGCCGCCGGGAAAGTCGAATACTGGGCCGGCCTGCTCGGGAGTCTCTATCTGCGCATTTCGAAGCCAGCCTGGCGGTACTTTCAAAGTGGCTTCCCAACTGACATCGTGCCTCGTTGTCTGCGGCAGCAACTTCTCCCACTGAATCACGCTGGCTGCAGACACTCCAGCCGCTTCGCCAACTTCACGGCAGCTGATCTTCAGCGCTCGTCGCCGGCGTTTCGCTCGTTGCGCAAGGCGAGTGCGGGTCGAAACATCGAGCTTCATCATACGGGCCGTCGCAGTACGTGCTGCATCAGTTGGTGGTCGAGCAGCAAGTATATAGCTGACGCTGCATAAGAACGAGGCTTGCTGTAGTCGGCCGAATGCAACCTCGTGCATCATCTCCCGCCAACGTAGCGCTTCCGCAGGCCTGGTCGTACGCGAACCGGACCGGGGTGAGCACGAACGAGAAGTGTCTGACCCCTGAATATCAAGCGCAGCTCGAGGCGGCGTCCTTAATGCCGACGAACGTGGGCGGCAGCGGTGTGGTGCTGACCTTCGACGAGCCGGCGGGGCCGGGCTACCGGGCGTACATCTCCAACGAGGCGCACAGGGCCGTACTGGCGAACCTGGAGACGGACGAAATGCGCATCGCTGTGTTTCCGGAGGGTTCGACTGAGCCCACTGTCTACCTGGCCCTGCGCGGCTGGGAAGGGCTGCTGACCTGGCACGAGGAAAGGCCGCCCAGGATCCTGACCGTGACGCTGCTCGACTTGGTGACGTCAAACTCGATCCCACTGGCCCTGCCTGTCGGCGGGCACGTCGGGCGGACTGGCCGGCGTGGTCCGAAGCAGGGTGGCTGCGCCGATCAGTACTTGAGGCTGAACTGGACGCTTGTCTGTCCTTTGCGGCTGCGGCCCTGTAGCAGATCGTCGCCGGTAGATCGCTTGATGTCTAGGCTTGGAACGAACTTCGATCCGCCGTTGCTGGATGCGCTGAAGGGAAAGCTAAGTACAGCCGAATACAGCGCGTAATTGGATTTGATCCGGTTCCCACTTACCGAACGATCAAATTCCTTTGTGGCTTTCAGGGTCAGTACGGGGTTTAATCCCATGGCCAGGAATACGTTGTCCTGGCCGCCGAACCCGAGAGGATAGAACGAGAACTGCGCGCTTCCAAGCCATCCCGATTCACGGCCGTTTTTGGTACCGGTAGGTGAATTCGATACCATGTCGCTGTATGCGCCCAGTGCGAACCTGAAGAAGGCGTTCCAGTCCCGTGGTTGCATGTACGCCGCCCCCGTTAGGACGATCCTGCGAGAGTTGGCGTCGAAGTACGGCGCCGCGCCGGCACCGTCGGTGCTTTGCAATGTCTTGCCGAGTTGCGCCGTGAGATCGGCATCATAATCCAAGAGGACGGGTTGTCCTGCCGGGCCCCCAGGAATGCCATGCGCCGACACGCCGATCGACACGCCGCGGTCGTTAGCGGGAGTGGCGTCATCCGTATCCTTATGGAGATACGCGCCCGCACTATACGACAGGTTGACGCTTCCGGAGTCCGGCGTAGCCCCGAGCGGGTACGGCTTATTTTTTTTCAGTTTCAGCACTGCGTCCGTTTGCCATTTGCTTTTCCCGTCTGTCGTTTGATAGGCGATGTGGGCACCCTGTTGCCATTGCTTGTCGACGGAATCCGGCTCGTTGGCGGCGCGCAACGTGACGCTTGGGCCATCGTCGGCTTGCGCCGCCCCAGCCAGAATGGATAGGCAACCCGCAAAGAACAGACAGGCGGACTTCATCATGCGCCCCCCTTGTGCAGTAGCGAGTCTGGGTCGGGAGCAGGGGTAACGCCGGCTGCCTTGCAGACAGCATTCCACACATCGAGGACCGTAACGCATTTGGACTGTGCATCGTCACTGACAGGCGCGCCACCCGCGAAGCTCTTGGTGTAGGCATTAATTGTTTGCCACATGTCGGTAATGCCCTGCGTTGACATCTTGAGCTGTGGAAGAGGTGTGCTGCCGAGCTTTCCCAGCGTGTCGTGTTCGAAATCCAGTGCAGGTTTAAGGCCCGAGAAACGGTCGATCGCATAGAACACGAGTTGATGTAGCTTGAGCGTATTCACGGTCATTACGCATTCCTTTCGTATGAGATATATGACACCAAGCGCCAGACGGTGACGCAGTGCAGATAGACTTGACGTGAATTAATTGTAACTAGAATAACAGTGGCAGACTAACCAATAGGCATAATTGGCTATTTTGCAACACGCGTTAGGCGTTTGGCGATATATCAGAGACAGCTGCTGCGCCGTTCTGAACGACTCTGCCTTCCTATGCGCTGCCGCCGGCTGCACCACCCCTAAGGCGCATCATTGCCGCGGCTCGTCATTAAAATGCAATTAACGGTCAGATCATGTGGAGTAGGGTAGCGGCAGCTTCACCGGTCACCATCGTGATGCCTTCGGCTGGATGTTGAATTGCGCCGGCAGCGGCCCCACAGGTCGGGCTGCAACCACGTGGTCGTTGTCCGGTCAACATAACGCTTCCGCAGGCTTGGTCCTGCATGAAACCGACCGGAGTGTGCATGAACAAGAAGTCCCTGACCCCTGAATACCGCGCGCAGCTCGAGGCGGCAGCCTTGATGCCAACGAACGTGGGCGGTAGCGACGTGGTGCTGACCGTCGACGAGCCGGCGGCACCGGGCTATCGGGCTTACATTTCGAACGAGGCGCACAGCGCGGTGCCGGCGAACCTCGAGACGGACGAGATGCGCATCGCCGTGTTCCCCGAGGGTTCGACCGAGCCCACGGTCTACCTGGCCGTGCGCGGGCGGGAAGGCCTGCTGACCTGGCACAAGGAAAACGTGGGCATCAGCGTGGACCGGCCGGCGCCGATGCCCATTGCAAAGCTGCTCGGTCTGGTGACGTCGAACGCGATCCTGCAGGCCCTGCAGGCCGAGGTCGAGCAGGACCAGTCGGCGGCCCCGCGCGCCAGCTGACCGCCAGCGCCGGCCCACCTAGAAATGCAATTAACGGTCAGTATAGATGGAGCAGCCCGGTTATTGGCTTTGCCGCCGCTTGCTTCACCTGCCAGCTGCGATCCTGGCGCAACGGGCGGCACCGGCTCCGCCCGGCGGCACCATCCTTCGAAATATGGAAAATGCAATTAACGGTCGAATCACGTGAAATAGGGGTGACCAGGGAAAAAGGAAAAAATCGGGCGCTAAGCCTCTGGGGTCTGAGGTACAGCTTTGAGGTATTGGTACAGGGTCTCCCGACTGATGCCGAACTCTCGAGCCAGCGTGGCCTTCGGCTCGCCGGCACCGGCGCGGCGGCGCAGCTCGACAACTTGGTCATCCACCAGTGCTTTTTTGCGGCCACGGTATGCGCCGCGCTGTTTGGCCAGCGCAATCCCCTCTCGCTGCCGCTCGCGGATCAGCGCCCGCTCGAATTCGGCGAAAGCCCCCATCACCGATAGCAGCAGGTTCGCCATCGGCGAGTCCTCGCCAGTGAAGGTCAGGCACTCCTTCACGAACTCGATGCGGATGCCTCGCCTGGTGAGCTGGTGCACCAAGCGACGCAGGTCGTCCAGGTTGCGGGCCAGGCGATCCATGCTGTGCACCACCACCGTATCGCCCTCGCGCGCGAACGACAACAGGGCATCGAGCTGCGTGTCGTTTTCAGAAGACGGCTGCACTGAACGTCAGAAGCCGACTGCACTATAGCAGCGGAGGGGTTGGATCCATCAGGCAACGACGGGCTGCTGCCGGCCAATAGCCGACAATGACGACACTGGAAATCCCCGCCTGTGAGCGTCGGCTCAGGGCGGGACAGCGTCATCCAGCTACCTGCGCCACTGACTCAGCCTTGTCCAGCCGGCCGCGCCGCACGAACAGACTGACCAGCCGTTGACGGATCGCCACCTGGAGTTCCGCCAGTTGTTCCGGCGTGATGCGAATTTCACCCGCTCGACGAGCGCAACACCGGCGCCGCCTACGCCAAGAACCGGCGAATCGAACTCAAACTCACGAACCGCTGAGCGCCGCGTCACCGCGCTGCTGCGCCAGCCAGTCGCGCGGGGCGCAGCCCATGCGCACGCGGAAGGCGCGCGCCAGAGCGTTCGGGCTGCCGTAGCCGACGCGGTCGGCCACCACCGCCACCGGCCGCCCCTGCTTGAGCAGGGTGCAACTGACGTTCATCCGCCAGTCGGCCAGATAGTCGCCCGGCGTGACGCCCACCGCGTCCTTGAACGCGGCGGCGAAGCGCGCGCGTGACATGCCCGCCTTCGCCGCCAGCGCCTCGAGCGACCACGCGGTCTGCGGCGCATCGTGCATGGCGGTTATGGCGCGCGCGAGTTTCGGGTCGGCCAGGCCCGCCAGCAGTCCGGTGGCGCCAAGCCGCCCATCCATCAGATAACGCAGCAACTGGATCAGTAGCAACTCGCACAAGCGGTCGATGGCGGCCTGCCGACCGCACTGGTCGCGCTCGGCTTCGGCAAACAGCAACTCTAGCGTCGGCCCGAGGCCGGGCAAGTCCGCCAACGGAATCAGCAGCATCGACGGCAAGGCCATGGCCAACGGATTGCCCGTCGAAGCGCCCAGGTCGACCTCCGCACACAACAGCTCAGCGGTATCGCCGGGGGCGGCGACAAAACGATGCGACGCCACGCGCGGATAAAACAGCAGGCTCGGCTCGGTAACCAGCAGATCTTCATGCACGGGCGAACGCGCCGTAATCGGGCCGCGCCGCACCAGATGGATATAGCCATGCGGCGCCGCGTAATGATGCTGCTCACAGAAGGCGCCGCTGTGAAAAACGCGCGCCGAAAGCGAGTAGTGCCGGAGCAAGCCGGCCAGTCGATCCGCCATTCCACTCTCCATATAAGACGATAGGTTACGTATTTGATACTTTACGTGCCATATCGTACCAAACAAAGGGCGATCATGCCCACGTGCTCTTGCACCTCACCCACTACGGAGATAGACATGACCCAAATCGCCCCCCTGACCATCGACACCGCTGACGCCGCTACCGCTGCCACACTCAAGGCCGTCAAAGCCAAGCTTGGCATGGTGCCGAACCTGTTCGCCACGCTGGCCCACGCGCCGGCGGCGCTCAATGGCTACCTCGGCTTGTCCGAAACGCTGGGCACCGGCCGCCTGAATGCCTCCCAGCGCGAGATCGTTGCGCTCGCTGCCGCTCAAGCCAATCGCTGCCAGTATTGCCTGAGCGCACACACCCTGATCGGCAAAGGTGCCGGACTGTCGGCAGAGGCCATCGCCGCGGCCCGCACCGGCCAGGCGGCCAACGCACTTGACGATGCAATCGCCGGCTTTGCCCGCGCGCTGGTCGAGCAACGCGGCGTGGTGTCGGCCGACGCCATGGCCAACTACCGCCGCGCGGGGCTCGACGACGGCCTGATACTGGAAGTGATCGCCAACGTCGCGCTGAACACGCTCACCAACTACACCAACCACATCGCCGACCCCACGGTGGATTTCCCCGTGGTCGCCGTCTGATCTCCATAGGCATATAAGGAGAACACGATGAAAATCGCACTCACCGGCGCTCTGCTCGCCAGCGCCCTCGTCCTGCCACTGGCCGTCACGGCCGGCGACTTTTCGCCCTATGTGGACAGCCAGGGCGGCATCAGCCGCCCCACAGACTTCCGCACAAACTTCGTCCACCTGGGCTCATATGCGGTGTTGGACGAAAAATCCGCCTCTCGCGGCTTGCACGATGTGTACACCGAAAAGGCCTCGGCCGCATATCGCGCCGGGCCATGCGCCGAAAGAGAATCTAATGCGCGCTCAACGCAATTTCTCCGGCCAATTGATTGTAGGCGATGACCTAATGCAAATCGGCGTTGGGCGGAAGCGCTCCAAACGAAAGAGCGGCTAACCCGCCGCACGATAGGCGGCCCCGTCGGGACGGGATCGATAGCCGCCAAGATCCGTCCATGAGGGGTGGCAGCCCTGCCATCCCTCTGACCCTCTGAAAACACCGCCCAATCCGGGTGGCAGCCCAGAATGAAAGTTGCCCTATGAAACGGACGCTTATTGCAGCCGCAATCGCTACTGCCTGCTCGTACACCCATGCACAATCGTCCGTCACTCTCTATGGCGTGGCAGATGCGGGCGTGGAGTTTCTGAACCATGTCCCCAATGCAGCCGGCCAAGCCAATAGTCTGGTACGCATGACCTCCGGGAACACTGCCGGCAGTCGCTGGGGCCTGCGCGGAGTGGAGGATCTCGGGAACGGACTGAAAGGCGTATTCGTGCTGGAGGGCGGCATGGCTCTGGATTCTGGCATGGCCGTGCAAGGCGGACGGCTGTTCGGTCGAAAAGCATATGTTGGTATAGACAGCAGCCGATTTGGACAGATTACGCTCGGCCGCCATCACAACCTGCTCTTCGATCTGATCATCTCATTCGACCCGATGCTGTTCGCTCCAAAGTATTCGTCGTTCAATCACGACGCCTGGCTGGCGGGGCGAACCGATAACTCAGCGAAATACACCGGTACGTTCGGCGGGTTGACGGTTGCGGCACTCTACAGTTTCGGTGTCGATTCAAGCGTGGCCAATGGTTCCGAGGTTCCGGGAAACAGTCGAGTTGGACGGGATATGAGCGCTGGGTTCACGTATCAGGCCGGCAAATTCCGCGTCGGCGGTGCCTACGACCAACTCAACGGCAGTTCTGCCGTTACGGATGGTAAGACCGAGCGTCGCTATGTGGGAGCGGTGGCTCTCGATATAAATCCTGTTAGCGTGTATGTGGGTTATCGCCGGTTAGTAAGTCAACTCGTGACATCGATGCCACGAACGGACCTTCTTTGGGCAGGTGTGAACTGGAATCTGGCGCCATCCTTTGCATTAACAGGTGCAGCCTATAAGACCAATGACCGGACCTCGGCAAAAGACCCTGTCTCCTTTGTGCTGTCAGCCGACTATCGCTTTTCCAAGCGCACTGACGCCTACATCACGGCCTCCTATACAAAGAACAATGGCGGCTCAGCACTTGGCGCTAACGGCTACGACGGCTCAGTATTGCCCGGGAATAACCAGTTCGGTACAGTAATCGGGCTGCGCCATAGTTTTTGACCTGCAGTACTCCCTCTCGCAAGTCCGCGCTGTGCCATGAGCAAGTGCAATCGCATGGAAGGAATACGAACCAGGCAAGCATATCAGGGCTGAGACTTGGTCGAGCCATGTTCACCGGTTGTCCACTTTGACCGATGAAGGAACGTTCATCTCGTCAGTTGAATGGCCTCTTTTTTGGGCGAAGCCGACGTCTGACCGTCCGAGTGGCGCGACGGCCGAATGGCCCATCCTGGCCGTTCGGCGCCCTCCAACCACCCGCGTCACACGATACGTTGCGCCGCACAAGACGAATTCAACCACGAAATACGGATACCCAGATCTTCTTGCTGGCTGCGAGCCAACGTCTGCGATAGGACAAAAGTCTTAACGGGCAATATTTTCCGAATTCTGAAGCCGCCCCCGGCCGAGCACTACCGCAAGACCGGCAAGTTCTTGGACGGCGCCACGCTGGTGAAAGAGATCCGCAAGCTCGAAACCAGCGCCATGACCACTGGCAACCCTGTGGTCTGGGGTTCCGATGCGGCCGTGTGGTTCGTGATGGTCAAGGACGCCAAAGGCCGTTTCGCCAGCAACCCCTTGTGGGGCGACGGCTGGGGCTGGGCGCTGTTCAAGGCCGACGCCCCCGCCAAGAATGTCGCCGTCAGCTACGAAGCCGACTGCATGGGCTGCCATGTGCCGGCGGCCAAGACCGACCGCGTATTCATCCAGGGCTATCCGACACTGACCCAGCACTGACTTGCTGCCGGGTTACGCTTCGCGCAGGATGGCACCTCCGTCCTGCGCGAGCCACCCTTTCCGGAAGCGCGCCATGCCGACACTCGACGCCTTTCTGACCGACGTCCGCGCCTGCACGCGCTGCGCACCGCATCTGCCACACGGCGTGCAGCCGGTCTTCCAGTTTCACCCGAGTGCGCCCATCCTCATCGCCGGCCAAGCACCGGGGGCCCGGGTCCATGCCTCAGGCGTGCCCTTCGACGACGCCAGCGGCGCGCGTCTGCGCGCCTGGCTGGGCGTGGACCGCGACACCTTCTACGACCCTACCCGCATCGCCATTCTGCCCATGGGCTTCTGTTATCCGGGCACCGGCAAAAGCGGTGACCTGCCGCTACGCCCGGAGTGCGCCCCCCGCCTGGCGCGAAGCCTTCATGCAGCGTTTCGAGCGCCTGTCGCTGGTCATCGTGCTGGGCAGCTACGCCATGGACTACCACCTCGGTACTGGCAAGACGCCGCTCACCCGGGTGGTCGAAGCCTGGCGCGAGCACTGGCCGCAAGCGTTCCCCCTGCCTCACCCTAGCCCGCGCAACAATCGCTGGCTGGTGCGCAACCCCTGGTTCCAACAAGACGTGCTGCCCGCGCTGCAAGCACGCGTCCAGGCAGTCCTCACCGCCAACCCCAAGGAAACCCCATGACCGACGACACCGCCGCCATTACCGAGCTGCTGCACAAGTACTACGACACCCTGGCCTGGGCGAACGGAGACAGGCACCGGCTTTGGAGCGATGAACGACGGCTTCAGGTGCGGTAGCTGACGCCTGGGACCTCAATCACCGTATGACCGGGTTGTCACTTTCAGAAGGCGACAGCACGAAATATCAAAAGTCGACCGCACGGTCTTTTCTGACGTTGGAGTCGCCTCAGAAAACGGAAAATAAAGCACGCTAAGGCGTAGTTCCCTCGGGCTACACCGCGTCCGCACTGCGCGGTTCTTTCTTCCCTTGCAGTGACGCAATCAGCGGGCAGGAAACGTTCCCCTTCCGCGCATGGCAGGCGCACACCAAATCAGACAGCACGGCCTCCATGCGCGCCAGGTCAGCCATCCTCTCGCGCACGTCCTTGAGCTTGTGCTCGGCCAGGCTGCTGGCTTCCTCGCAATGGGTGCCATCCTCCAGCCGCAGCAGCTCGGCGATCTCATCCAGGCTGAAGCCCAACCGCTGGGCTGATTTCACGAAGCGCACCCGCGTTACATCCGTCTCGCCATAGCGGCGAATGCTGCCGTAAGGCTTGTCCGGTTCCGGGAGCAAGCCCTTGCGCTGATAGAACCGGATGGTCTCCACATTGACCCCGGCCGTCCTGGCGAAAACGCCAATGGTCAGGTTCTCCAAATTGTTTTCCATATCGCTTGACTCCGTACATAACTACGGAAGTAAGCTTAAGCTATCCAATTCAGATTCGAAAGGACAAACGTATGTCTGAACCTCAAAACGGGCGCGGCGCGCTCTTCACTGGCGGGCTGGCCGCCATCCTCGCCTCGGCTTGCTGCCTCGGGCCGCTGGTTCTGATCGCCTTGGGGTTCAGCGGCGCTTGGATCGGCAACTTGACGGTGTTGGAACCCTATCGCCCCATCTTTATCGGCGTGGCGCTGGTGGCGTTGTTCTTCGCCTGGCGGCGCATCTACCGGCCGTCAGCCGCCTGCAAACCGGGTGAGGTTTGCGCGATTCCCCAAGTGCGAGCTACTTACAAGCTCATTTTCTGGGGCGTGGCCGTGCTGGTTTTGGTCGCGCTCGGATTTCCCTACGTCGTGCCATTTTTCTATTGATCACAGGAGTTCACCATGAAAAAGCTGCTTTCCGCCCTTGCCCTCGCTGCCGTTGTTGCCCCCGTGTGGGCCGCCACCCAGACCGTTACGCTGTCCGTACCGGGCATGACCTGCTCGGCCTGTCCGATCACTGTCAAGAAGGCGATTTCCAAGGTCGATGGCGTCAGTAAAGTTGACGTGACCTTCGAGACGCGCGAAGCGGTGGTCACCTTCGATGATGCCAAGACCAGCGTGCAGAAACTGACCAAGGCTACCGAGGATGCGGGCTACCCATCATCAGTCAAGAACTGATCATGAAAGACCCGAAGACACTGCTGCGGGTCAGCATCATTGGCACAACCCTCGTGGCGCTGTGTTGCTTCACCCCTGTTCTGGTCATTTTGCTCGGTGTGGTCGGCTTGTCCGCGCTGACCGGCTATCTGGACTATGTGCTGCTGCCTGCGCTGGCGATTTTCATCGGCTTGACCATCTACGCCATCCAACGAAAACGCCAAGCCGATGCCTGCTGCACACCGAAATTCAATGGAGTAAAAAAATGACCGAAATCACCGTGAATGGCATGACCTGCACATCCTGCGCCACCCATGTCAAAGATGCTTTGGAAAAGATTCCCGGCGTGAATGCCGCTGTGGTGTCCTATCCAGAAAGCCGCGCGCAAGTCATGGCAGACACCGCCGTGAGCCACAACCAACTGCTGGCCGCCATCGCCGCATTGGGTTATCAAGGCTCGATCCGGGTTGGTGATTTCAAAGATGAACCAAAAATCCGTGATGCACTTGAGGGCGCCGGTTTGCATATCGCCATCATTGGCAGCGGCGGGGCCGCGATGGCGGCGGCGCTGAAGGCCGTCGAGCAAGGCGCGACGGTCACGCTGATCGAACGCGGCACCATCGGCGGCACCTGCGTCAATATCGGCTGTGTGCCGTCCAAGATCATGATCCGCGCTGCCCATATTGCCCATCTGCGCCGGGAAAGTCCGTTCGACG
The DNA here is from genome assembly GCF_030411975.2 of Massilia orientalis. Classification (NCBI taxonomy): domain Bacteria; kingdom Pseudomonadati; phylum Pseudomonadota; class Betaproteobacteria; order Burkholderiales; family Oxalobacteraceae; genus Massilia; species Massilia orientalis. The sequence continues at coordinate 49,833 of NZ_JASNRB020000013.1, forward strand.
GCGGTATTGCGGCAACTGTGCCTGCGATTGACCGCAGCAAACTGCTGGCCCAGCAGCAGGCCCGTGTCGATGAACTGCGGCACGCCAAATACGAAGGCATCCTGGACGGCAATCCAGCCATCACCGTTTTGCACGGTGAAGCGCGTTTCAAGGACGACCAGAGCCTGGTCGTCCGTTTGAACGAGGGTGGCGAGCGCGAGGTAACGTTCGACCGCTGCCTGGTCGCCACCGGTGCCAGTCCGGCCGTGCCGCCGATTCCGGGCCTGAAAGAGTCACCCTACTGGACTTCCACCGAAGCGCTTGTCAGCGACACCATTCCCGCACGCCTGGCCGTGATCGGTTCGTCGGTGGTGGCGTTGGAACTGGCGCAAGCCTTTGCCCGGCTCGGCAGCCAGGTCACGATCCTGGCACGCAGCACCTTGTTCTTCCGGGAAGACCCGGCCATCGGCGAGGCCGTGACAGCCGCTTTCCGCGCCGAGGGCATCGAGGTGCTGGAGCACACGCAAGCCAGCCAGGTCGCCCATGTGAACGGCGAATTCGTGCTGACCACCGGACACGGTGAATTGCGCGCTGACAAGTTGCTGGTTGCCACCGGTCGGGCACCGAATACGCGCAGCCTCGCGCTGGACGCGGCGGGGGTCACTGTCAATGCGCAAGGGGCCATCGTTATCGACCAAGGCATGCGCACGAGCAACCCGAACATCTACGCGGCCGGCGACTGCACCGACCAGCCGCAGTTCGTCTACGTGGCAGCGGCCGCCGGCACCCGTGCCGCGATCAACATGACCGGCGGCGACGCAGCCCTCAATCTGACCGCGATGCCGGCAGTGGTGTTCACCGACCCGCAAGTCGCCACCGTGGGCTACAGCGAGGCGGAAGCGCACCACGATGGCATCGAGACCGACAGTCGCACGCTGACACTCGACAACGTTCCGCGAGCGCTTGCCAACTTCGACACACGCGGCTTCATCAAGCTGGTCATCGAGGAAGGTAGCGGACGGCTCATCGGCGTGCAGGCGGTGGCCCCGGAAGCGGGCGAACTGATCCAGACGGCGGTGCTCGCCATCCGCAACCGCATGACGGTGCAGGAACTGGCCGACCAGTTGTTCCCCTACCTGACAATGGTCGAGGGGTTGAAGCTTGCGGCGCAGACCTTCAACAAGGACGTGAAGCAGCTTTCCTGCTGCGCTGGATAAAAAAAGGAGGTTTTCAATGAGCGCCTACACCGTGTCCCGGCTGGCCCTTGATGCCGGGGTGAGCGTGCATATCGTGCGCGACTACCTGCTGCGCGGATTGCTGCGTCCGGTGGCGTGCACCCCGGGCGGCTATGGCCTGTTCGATGATGCCGCCTTGCAACGGCTGTGCTTCGTGCGGGCGGCCTTCGAGGCGGGCATCGGCCTGGACGCGCTGGCGCGGCTGTGCCGGGCGCTGGATGCTGCGGACGGCGATGAAGCGGCCGCGCAGCTTGCCGTTCTGCGCCAGTTCGTCGAGCGTCGGCGCGAAGCGTTGGCCGATCTGGAGGTGCAGTTGGCCACCATGCCGACCGAGCCGGCACAGCACGCGGAGAGTCTGCCATGAACAGCCCCGAGCGCTTGCCGTCCGAGACGCACAAACCGATCACCGGCTACCTGTGGGGCGCGCTGGCCGTGCTCACCTGTCCCTGCCATTTGCCGATTCTCGCCATTGTGCTGGCCGGCACGACGGCCGGCGCGTTCATCGGAGAGTACTGGGGTATCGCAGCCCTCACGCTGACCGGTTTGTTCGTCCTGTCTGTGACACGACTGCTGCGGGCCTTCAAAGATCGATCATGAGCGCTTCCCATTGAGACAAACCACGCTGTCGCTACGTTGCCTCATGCCGGCATCAAATTCGGCTGAGTAGCTTCTCGCCATCTGGACGTAGCTCACCCTTGGGTGAAACATGCCGATACAGGGTCTGCCGCGTGACGCCAAGTTCCTGGCACAGGTCGCCGACCTTGGTCTCTGGCTGACCCATTGCCGCCATCGCCAGCCGCAGCTTGGCGGCGGTCATCTTGAACGGCCGGCCGCCTTTCCGCCCGCGCGCGCGGGCCGAGGCTAGGCCGGCAATCGTGCGCTCCGCGATCAACTCGCGCTCGAACTCGGCCAGGGCGGCGAAGATGCCAAAGACCAGCTTGCCGGCGGCGGTCGTGGTGTCGATGGCCGCGCCGTGCCCGGTTAATACCTTCAAGCCGATGCCGCGCCCAGTCAGGTCGTGCACGGTGTTGATGAGATGTCGCAGGTCGCGTCCGAGCCGATCCAGTTTCCACACGACCAGTGTGTCGCCAGTTCGCAACGCCTTCAGGCAGCTCGTCAAGCCGGGCCGATCCTCGCGCATGCCGGATGCCTGGTCCTCGTAAAGATGTACTGGATCGACCCCGGCGGCAATCAGCGCGTCGCGCTGCAAATCGGTAGCCTGGGAGCCGTCCGCCTTCGATACCCGCATGTAGCCTATCAGCATGTCGTACCTGTCACATATACGTTCGATTATGTGACAGTGTGAGCCAGAAAGTTCTCGCCGTCAAAAACTGTCACTTAACCCGTCATTTAGTCTAAGACCTGCAAACGGCCATTCAGGCTCGTAATGTGACAAAAACTCCGGCGGGATGCCCTCCTTGGTGAACGTGGCGCGCAAACGTTCCAGGGATTCGGGGTCGCGTCGCCCGTAGGACGCCAGTGTGAACAGCAAGCGGGCCGTCTCCGGGTTGTGTCGCGCTTCAATGATGGCCTCATCGATGGCCTGGGCTGCTCGTTGCCAGTGGTTGATGGGTTCCGGCTTCGGCACCTTCGCCGGCAGGCCGTTGGTGAAACCAGTGTGCGGCTCCGTCTGAAACAGCGCGGCCTGTTCCCCGCGCGGGATCAGCGCCTTTGACTCGATCAGCGTGATGGCGGTGGCCGCCGCCTCCAGCATCTGCCACTGCACCGCCGGGGCCAGAATCTCGTAGGGACGCCACAGACTCTGCCCGGCGCGCAGCGGATGGCCGCAGCGCTCCCAGACATGGCGGATGCTCGCCGAGCAACTGCCGCAGTGCGAGAGCGGCGTGTTCAGCTCATCAAGCAGGGTGCGCAGCAGCCGGAACCACAAGCCGGCGTGGACACGCCGACGCGGCAGCTCCACAAAACCCGTCGTCAGCGCCTGCCAGGTGCGCCGGTCCATGCAGGCGATTGCGTCATCGGCAGGGCGCGGCGCAGCATCGGCGATTTCCCACTGAAGATACCGGCCGGGCATGCCCCAGTAGGACTCCAGCCAGCAGCCATGCTGCGGGCAGCTCAGCATCAAGGGGAGCTGCCAGACGAGTAGCACAGCTTGATTCGTTGGATCGTTCAGACACTGCGGACACGCCCGGCGAATCGTCTGGCTCGGTAGCCAGGCACGCCAGCGAGTGATGGACCGCACCTTGCGGGTGCGCTTGGGCAGGAGCACCGCGCATTGGAATGTATAGGTTTCCAAGGCTGCTGGTACCGAATCGTCGAGACTGTCGAGCAGCCACGGCACCCAGCCTGCAAGACTCATGCTGCGCAACCGCTCCAGCTCGACGCCACTGCGCTGGCAGAGCGCCGTCAGCAACGACAAGGATGGTGCGGTATCCAGGTCATCAAGTTGGCTGTGACCAAGATCGTGGGCCAGCAGCTCGTGCACGTCCATCTGGTAGCAGGCGGCGACCCGGTTGAGCCATGAGGACAGGGCTTCGCCTTCCTTGGGTGCCGGATGCAGCGGCCAGCGCGGCGCGGACTTCACATCAGTTCCCGCTCGAACTGTCGCCGCCGCTCACTGGGGCCGATGTAGTCGGCCATGCTGAGCGTGCGGTGGTTGATCGCTTCCTCGCCACTCTCCACGGCGGCGACGGCCGCCGCCACCAGCAGATGTGCAAGCTCGCCGATGGTGCCTTCGCTCCGGGTGAGCAGGTAGCGGGCCATGTCCAGCGTGGCAATCGGGGATGGCCGCCGTAGCGGGAGTGACGCCGCGAAGCTGGCCAGCAGCGAGCAGCAGTCCTCATTGGCCTCCCACGGCGGCAGCAGCATCGGCTCGAAGCGGTTTTCCAACTGATCGTCCGAACGGATGGCCAGGTACGCCTCGCGCGTGCCGACCCCGACCAGGGGGATACGCAGCTCGTTGCCGAGGAAGCGCAGCAGGTTGAGGAACTCGCGCCGGTTAACGCTGTTGCCAGCCAGTACATTGTGCAGTTCGTCGATCACCAGCATGCGCACGCCGACCTTGCGCAGCAGGGCCAGCGCCAGTTGCTCCATTTCCGGCAGCCGTGGGCGCGGGCGCAGCGGCGCGCCCATCGCAGCCAGCAGCGCGACATAGAAGCGGATCACCGATGGCTCTGACGGCATCTGCACGACCAGCACCGGGATATGTTCTTGGTCAGCGTCGGTGCCGACCGGGTGCGCCCGCCGGAATTTCTCGACGATCATCGACTTGCCGTTGTTGGTGGGGCCGACCAGCAGCAGGTTTGGCATGCGTTGCTTGTTCGGCCACGCATACAGAGTTTCCAGCCGGTTCAGCGCCTCGACCGCGCGCGGGTAGCCGATCCAGCGGTCGGCGCGAATGCGCTGGATGCGCTCGTCTGCCGGCAGCCTGGCCAAACCCTGTGCCGCTGGCAGCAGGTGGGACAGGTCAATGACGGGATATTCGTCCACGGCTACCACTCCTCGATCTGATCGAACGGTTTGGCCGGCGGCAGGTTGTCTGCCTGCGGGTCAGCCATGTCCACATCCGGCGGTATGGGCTTGGCCGGTGGCTCCGACGTCTTGAGGTGCTGGCGGCGATCAGCGTCGCGCCGCGCCTTGCGCGTGGCCTTCTGGGCGGTGGTCACGATCTCGCGCATCTGCCCGATCATGCGGAACAGCGCCGACTCGTCCACCTGCTCGCGCCCGAGCTGACGCAATTTGGCCAGCGCCTGGCGTTGTTCCCAGAGGGTGACGGCCGGATGGGACAAGGTGCGGTAGTGGATCTCCAGATAGTGCTGACCTTCCGGTTCCAGTACCCAGATGCGGCTGATGTCGCGCGGATCGCGCCGGATCAGGAAGGCGGGCAAGCGCTCGCGCCGGGCAATCCACGGCTTGAGGGCGTCGGCGTAGTAGTGGATGTGGTCGATGACAAAGCCGGTGCGGGTCAGGGTGCGGCGGATCACCGGCAGGAAATCGACCAAAAACGCGGTGGGGCGGGTAACGACGGCCGGGACGCCAACGCGCTCCACGGCCTCGGCCCAGCGCGCGGCCGGCGGCTGGAGCAGGCCGTTGTGCACGGAGCCGTGATAGGTGCCTACCGCCAACGCGAGCCAGCGCTCCAGCTCGCGCAGCGTCAGGGTGGCCATCTTCTCGGAATCGTACTCGCCGCGCTGGCCGGGATTGGAGAAGGTCGTCCCCGGTAATTCGTCGTGGATCATCTGCATCGCCGTGCCGATGATCCGTTCCACGATGCCGCCGTAGTGCGGCTGGCCTGGTGGGCGATAGTCCAGCCGGATGCCATGCTGTTCGCAGCCACGGCGCAGCGCTTCGCTTTTGAACTCGGCCGCGTTGTCCAGATAGAGCAGCCTGGGCTTGCCGCTCATCGGCCAGTCCATTTCCACATTCAGCCCTTCCAGCCAGGGCCGCTTGTCGCAGGCGGCATGCGCGAGGCATAGGCCGACCGAGACGGCGGACGGCGCTTCCAGCGTGACCACCATGCCGAGTACGCAGCGCGTGAACACGTCGATGGCGAGGGTCAAATATGGGCGGCCAATCGGTTGCCGGTCGCGCTCGTCGACCACGATCAGGTCGATGACGGTGTGGTCGATCTGCACCTGTTCCAGCGGCATGGTGACTTCTGGCGGAATGCCACCCGCGCCTTGCAAGGGACGGGCAGCGTCCTGCCCGCCCCGGCTGCGGGCTATTTTCGCCGGGTGTAGTCCGGCAATCCGCTGGGCCACGGTGTTGCGCGCCGGCACCGGCAGCTTCTGGGTTTTGCACGCCTGCGCGACTTCGCGGTGGAACGCCGCCAGGCTGCGTTTCTGCTTGGTCAGGAAGCGCTTTTGCAGCAGCTCGCGGATGATGCGCTCGACCGGTTCCGGCAAGCGCCCCTTGCCTTTGCCGCCGCCGGATCGGCCGGGCGTCAGGTCTGTTACCAGGCCAGTACCCTGCCGGGCGCGACGGATCAGGACATATACCTGTCGCCGGGACAGGCCCAGCGCTTGGGCTGCCTCATCGGCGGCTTCATGCCCGACCACCTCAAGCGCTGCCAGTGGCCCGATGATTTCCGTCCGGTGCCGGGCTTGCGCCCATGCCTCGTCGGGCAGGGTGGCCACGCCTTGCGCGGCAATCGGTGGAGTGTCTGATGTCATGCCCAAACCTCGCTTTGGTGCACACGAGTATTGAGCATAGTCGAGATTGGTGCAGACGACTCCTGATATTGGGCTGTCAGGAGCCGTATGCACACCAGGCGTTACATCCAGTCAGATGGTGCGGTCGTCTTCTGAAAACGACACTGCGGCCGCAAAGTATCTTTACCCGATGCCTTGTCGATGAACTGCTTATCGACCTGGACGTGATCGAGTTGGCGTTCTGGGTTTTGGTCGAAACTGCTGACTCGGATGTAGCCGATGCGTTGACCGTGCAAGATGCGTCTCCAGGTGGCGAAAGTGTCAGGGCAACTCTATGACCCTTTGCGGCACCTGTCAAGAAATTAGGATTTGCACCCTATTCGGACTGATCTATTCAAGCTATCCTGACATAAGGTTAGGGTATAGCCTAACTAGACACTATCCCCCGGCCAGGACGTCGATGATTGGGCAGGTTGTATGGCCGTCACCGGCATCACACTGCTGCACCAGACTGCCTAGTGCCTGCTGCATTGCGGCCAGATCCGCCAACTTTTGGGCGATCAGACCCAGCTTGCGCATGGCGAGCGTTCGCGTCTCGTTACAGGCACCGGCTGCATCCAGCGTCAGTAGCGCACCCACTTCATCCAGCGTGAAGCCAAGTGCCTGCGCTCGCTTGATGAAGCGTACCCGTTTGGCTTGTTCCGGTGCGTAGCGTCGATGCCCGCCCAGCGGTTTGGCCGGCTCGTCCAGCAGGCCGCGCCGCTGGTAGTAGCGGATCGTTTCGATATTTACCTCCGCAGACTTCGCTAGCATGCCGATGGTCAGTTCTTCCGTCATCACATTCCCCTTGATACCGTACTTAGGTACGGAGTGTAGAGTAACACCTGGACAAATCGAACCTAAAAAAACTGTATGGCACTACTTACTGGAAAAGGCTCGTTGATCGCAGGGGTACTCGCCGCTATTGGCGCGTCCGTGTGCTGCGTCGGCCCGCTCCTGCTGCTGGCCCTTGGCATCGGCGGTTCCTGGGTGGGCAATCTGACCGCGATGGAGCCGTACCGGCCCGTCTTCATTGGTCTGACGCTGCTGTTTCTCGGGCTCGCCTTTCGCAAGCTCCACCTGGTGCAGCAGGTCTGCGCGCCGGGCACGTCGTGCGCCGATCCGCGCACGATCCGGCGACGGCGCCTCATGTTCTGGGTCGTTACCGTGTTTCTGCTTGCCTTGCTGGCCGTCCCGTGGTTCGCCCCACTGTTCTACTGAAAGGAAATTCCATGCGCAAATTACTAATTGCCGTTCTCGCCGCGCTGCCTCTGGCAGTGTTCGCCGCTACCCCTACAACCGTCACGCTGGCCGTGCAGAACATGACCTGTGAGATGTGCCAGGTCACGGTCAAGAAGTCGCTGGAAAAGGTGCCTGGTGTGAGCCTGGTAAAGGTGGATTTCGACAAGAAAACGGCCACCGTCACATATGACGCTGAGAAGTCGCAGGCGGAGACGCTGACCAAGGCCACGATGAACGCGGGCTTTCCGTCCAACGTGCAGAAGTGACGACACGATGAGCGCCGTCATTCTTGAATCCGTGCTGACCTGTCCGCACTGCGGGTCTGCCAAGCAGGAGACCATGCCCACGGACGCCTGCCAGTTCTACTACGAGTGTGAGCGCTGCAAGGCGATGCTGCGCCCCAAACCGGGCGACTGTTGCGTGTTCTGTTCGTTCGGGTCGGTGCCATGTCCGCCGATTCAGCAGCAGACCGGGTGCTGCGGCTAACGCATTGGTGTTGGTCGCCATGATCTAGACGCTTCCGTTCGATGCCACGCCGCTCGCTCCTTTCCGAAACCGAACGCGTCAGTTTGTTGGCATTGCCGGAAAATCAGGATGACTTGGTCCGGCAATACAGCTTCACCGACGCGGATATGGCCTTGATCCGGCAGCGGCGAGGCGCGGCCAACCGCCTTGGCTTCGCAGTTCAACTATGCCTCCTGCGTTACCCGGGCTACGCGCTGGCTAGCGACACCAGGTTGCCGGATCCGGTCATCCATTGGATCGCCAAGCAGGTAAAAAGCGAAGCCGAGGCGTGGTCCGAGTACGGTGACCGGGAGAAGACGCGCAACGAGCACCTGCATGAGCTGCGTGCTTACCTGGGACTGTCCGTGTTCGGACTGTCGGACTTTCGCAAGTTGGTGAACAGCCTGGGCGACCTCGCGCTGCAGACCGATAAGGCCATGGTTCTGGCTGCGCATGCCCTCGATACACTGCAGCAGAAGCGCATCATCCTGCCCGCACTGACCGTCATCGAACGGGCCTGTGCCGAGGCGGTGACAAGGGCGAACCGACGCATCTACCGCGCGCTGATCGAGCCATTGGAACGCCGCCACCGGCGCGCTCTGGACAACCTGCTGAACGTCATGCCAGACAAGAGTATCACCTGGCTAGTCTGGCTGCGCCAGTCGCCCATGAAGCCCAATTCCCGCTACATGCGCGAACACATCGAACGCCTCAAGGTGTTCCAGTCATTGGCCCTGCCGGAAGGACTCGGCCGCCAAATCCACCAGAACCGGCTGCTCAAAATGGCGCGCGAGGGTGCGCAGATGACGCCGCGCGACCTTGCCAAATTCGAGGACGAACGGCGCTATGCGACGCTCGCGGCGCTGACCATCGAGGGCATGGCCACGGCGACGGACGAGCTGGTCGACCTGCACGATCGGATCATGATCAAGCTGTTCAGTGCGGCCAGGAACAAGCATCAGCAGGACTTCCAGAGGCAGGGCAAGGCGATCAATGACAAGGTTCGCTTGTTCTCGAAGGTCGGCCGGGCGCTGGTTGAGGCCAAGGACTCTGGCGGCGACCCGTACGCGGCGATCGAGGCGATCCTGCCGTGGTCGGATTTCGCGCAAAGCGTCACCGATGCAGGCAAGCTAGCGCAGCCTGAGTCGTTCGATCACCTGTCCCTGGTTGGTGAGCAGTACAGCACGTTACGCCGCTACACGGCCGAGTTCCTGGACGTGCTCAAGCTGAAAGCGGCGCCGGCCGCGCAGCCGGTCCTCGACGCGATCGACGTGCTGCGCGCGATGAACAGGACCGGTGCGCGCAAGGTGCCTGACGATGCGCCGGCCACCTTTGTCAAGGCGCGATGGAAGCCGCTCGTCATCACCGACGAAGGGCTTGATCGCCGCTTCTACGAAATCTGCGTGCTATCGGAGTTAAAGAACTCGCTGCGGTCCGGCGACATCTGGGTGCAGGGATCGCGCCAGTTCCGCGACTTCGAGGAATATCTGCTGCCGGCGGCCAACTTCGGCGCCATGAAGACGGCGCATGAACTGCCGATCGCGGTCAACCAGGACTGCGACCAATACCTGCATGACCGCTTGCTGCTGCTCGAACAGCAGCTGGCCACGGTCAACCGCCTGGCACTGACCAACGAACTGCCCGACGCGATTATCACCGAGACGGGACTGCGGATCAATCCGCAGGACGCCGTGGTGCCGGACGGGGCGCAAGCGCTGGTCGACCTTACCGGCGGCCTGCTGCCTCGCATCAAGATCACCGAGCTGCTGATGGACGTGGACGACTGGACCGGGTTCACCCGCCATTTTGTCCACCTTAAGAGCGGAGAACCGGCTAAGGATCGCACGCTGCTGCTGTCGGCGATCCTGGCCGACGCGATCAACCTCGGCCTGACCAAGATGGCAGAATCGAGCCCTGGCGCGACCTACGCGAAGCTGTCATGGTTGCAGGCCTGGCACATCCGGGACGAAACCTATGCGGCGGGCCTGGCCGATCTGGTCAATGCCCAGTTCAAGCATACGTTCGCCGAGAATTGGGGCGACGGCACCACGTCGTCGTCGGACGGCCAGCGCTTCCGCGCCGGCGGCCGGGCGGAGAGTACAGGCCACATCAACCCAAAATATGGCGCCGAGCCGGGCAAGCTGTTTTACACCCATATCTCCGATCAGTACGCCCCATTCAGCACGAAAGTAGTCAACGTCGGCGTGCGCGACTCAACCTATGTGCTGGACGGCTTGCTGTACCACGAATCGGATCTGCGCATCGAGGAGCACTACACCGACACCGCCGGCTTCACCGACCATGTGTTCGCGCTGATGCACTTGCTGGGCTTTCGGTTTGCGCCGCGTATCCGTGACCTGGGCGACACCAAACTGTATGTCCCCGGCAAGGTGTCGGACCACCCGGCGCTGCGGTCAATGATCGGCGGCAGTTTAAACATCAAGCACCTGCGGGCTCACTGGGACGACGTGCTGCGCCTGGCCGCCTCGATCAAACACGGCACCGTCACGGCGTCCCTCATGCTGCGCAAACTCGGCAGCTACCCGCGGCAGAACGGCCTGGCGATCGCGCTGCGTGAACTGGGCCGCATTGAGCGCTCTCTGTTCATCCTGGACTGGCTGCAAAACGTGGAATTACGCCGGCGCGTCCACGCGGGTCTGAACAAAGGGGAGGCGCGGAACGCCCTGGCCAGGGCAGTCTTCATTCATCGGCTGGGCGAGATCCGCGACCGGACGTTCGAACAGCAGCGGTACCGCGCCAGTGGGCTAAATCTGGTCACGGCTGCCATCGTGCTGTGGAATACGGTCTACCTGGAGAGGGCTGCACAGGCCTTGCGGGTCTTCGGCAAGCTTCCGGACGAAGGCATGCTTCAATTCCTGTCGCCGCTGGGATGGGAGCACATCAACCTGACTGGGGATTACGTCTGGCGGCAGAGCCGGAAGGTCGACGAGGGCAATTATCGGCCGCTGCGCGACCTCAAGGGTCGGCAGTAGGGCTTAGCGCCCGATTTTTCCCGTTTTCCCTGTTCACCCCAAATAGGGCAGCGGTGGCGTCACCGGCCGCCGTTCCGCTGGCCGCCCGTCGCCGGTGACCTCGGTTGTGCCCCTTCATGGATTGTCCGAATCGGGGTTGGGGGAACCCCAGGGATTGGGTAAAACATGGATTGGCGAGAACCAGTTTTTTGTCCGAAACATGATCCGGGCGAGCCCAGGGGCGCGGCGGGCCTTTTGGATTGTCAGGCACAAGGGGTTTGTCAGGGACCAAGGTTGGGGAGGATCCCGGCCTGGCAGGGACCAGGGTCCGCGGCGGATCGGTACTGCCTGTTTAGTATAATTATCCGACCGTTAATTGCAATTCCAATAGCGGTGGCGCGGACTGGAGACAACCAGAAGAGGGGACGTGCTTCGCACGTCCAGGAAAAAGAGGGCGCGGGTTCCGCCGGCACAGGAGCAATGGTACTGATGTCAAGCAGACGTGGTTGCAACAGCGCAAGTGTTTTTTGTGTCGTATCATACGCATATGACGAAACAACAGGGCCACCTCCCTCTCAGCGACATGAGCTCCTTCATCCAGACCCTCGGCGACCACGTTCGCGAATCCCTCGGCAACCCGGCGCGCCTGCGCCGCTTCCTGGGTGACCGCCCGGACTTCAAGGTCGACCTGCTGGCGCCAGAGGACAACATCGACATGGGTCGCGTGCCCCGGTGGCACCACCTCACCTCGGCCTCGGCACAGCGCCGGCGCGCCGATCGCGTCGAGCTAATGGGCTGGCGCATGCAGGGTGGCCAGATGTCCAGCTTTATCCAATACGACGCGGCGCTGGATAACCTCGTGCGCCGCACGACCGTCCACGCCTGGTCGTGCGACCTCCAGGACGTGCACGGCTTCGCACATTCGAAATCGGATCTTGAGAAGTTCCGCTCGACCGATGAGATGGTCAAAGCCAATTCGCAGGAAATGATCGGCGACGTCTCGATCAGCGGCCTGCGCAAGAACCTGGCCCACGACGAAATCCGCCTGCTGCGCGAGCGGCCGACCGACTGGCTACAGGTGCACCAATGGGACGGGCGCATGTTCGTGGTCAACGATGGCGGCTCGCACCACCTCGCCGCAGCCAAATACATCGCCGGGCGGATCGGCGCACCGGTACCGCTGCGCGCGCCCCTGCATTACTACTCGATCGACCCGAACGCGGTGGCGCTGCTGCGCGGCGATTACGACATCTACCTGGTCAAGGACGAACCCGAGCTCGCGAACGCATTCTTCGATGCGATGCAGTCATACGGCGCCACCTGGCTCTGGCACGACCTGCCGCAGCCGTATGAAAAGGCGAGGGCGGTCTTCCTGCCGCGCGCGGAGGATCGCTCGATGCGCGTGTCCCAGGCCTTCCGCGAGGCCGGGTTTGCCGAGCTCGGCCAGCACCTCGAAGACGTGGCGCGCAGCGGCATGCCGGAAGTCCTGCAGCGGCGCCTGCACAGCCAGTGCCAGGCCGAGCAGGACGAAGAGACCGAGGCCGACAGCGACGCGCCGCGGGCGTGATAGACCAGAGCCCCGTCGAGCAGAAGCGCTTCGCAGGGAGACCAGAAAGCCGCGCCGCTGGCGCGCCGCCCCGGCCGGTAGCCGAGCCACAGAGGAACGACGATGCTGATCCATATCACCCCACGCTTTTACACCGGCAACTACGCAATTCCCCTTCAACTGGTCGATGTAACCGTCGAACCGCTGGGCCTCGTTCTGCGCGATGGCGTGGACCTTGTCATGCGCCAGCCTTTTCCGAACAAGCGGATCTACGTCGCCAGCCGCAAGGCGGGCCGTAAAGCCATGAACGGCCTGCTCATCGATACCGGAACGGCGCGTGTCAAAGAGTTCGAAGTCATTACCCGATGGGCGGTTTTCGCCGACGACGTGGTAACCCATCGCGTGAAGCATGTTGTGCTCGACGACGAATTCGATGCGGTGTCCACCGAAATGGCTCTCTGGCACGCCATGTGCGAAAGCCTGGGCGGCTGGGAGTCGCGCATGCCGGCGCTGCCAGCCAATGCGTCGCCGGCCAGCCATATGCCGCGCATGGCGATCATGCCGGAGGACCGGGACCAGCGAACGGGTGATGTCGTCGATAAGCTGAACGGGGCCGGCATGCTGACGGAGCGCCTTGAAGTGTTCACGATGCCGACGATTCAGCCGGAGCGCCTGCAAAATCGTCGCATGGACCATCGATTGCCGCAGCTGCAGGATGCCTTCATGATCCCACGTGACCAGGCTGGCCAGCGCGCGGCCGCATAATCGGACTGCCGGACAATGCCGAAGGCGCCCTACGACCATGTGAAGCTGCGCGTGACCTGGCACGGTTCCGAGCCGTGCCAGGTCGGCGACGAGCTTGTGACCCGGACCGGCCGGCGGTACCAAGTTTTGACGATGAAGGGCAAGCAATTTGGCTGCATGGTGTTGCCTCCAGCGGCCAGCGTTCAAAGTAAGCAGTGGTGCCTGACGTGGAACAGGTGACGTTAGAAAGCCTTGCGCTACCGAGATCAGGAGGTGCGCTATGCCCGGTGGACGTGATTCAGCCGATGGAGCTGCGCGCGGCCACCGGCCAGCTCCACCAGGACCCGGCCGGTGAGGATAAATACTTGATCGAAGACGTCGAAGGGATCGTCGGCCGCAAGGTGCCCCTGCAGGAGAGCGATGGCGTGCTGGCGCTCCAGCGCGAACGATGGCCAGTTGTCGTAGATGACGAGCCACTGCTCGTCGTAGACGGCGTAGCCGGGCTTTTGGGCGCTGGCCACCTTCCTCCCGATGAAGTGCGCCATCGCCTCGGCCCAGCGCCGCTCTACCGAGTCACCAACCATTGGCGGCGGGAACCTGTTCTCCTCGATCTCCTTCAGTAGCTGCTTGCGTGACTTTCTGGGCTCACCGACCACCGCCGGCATTACCAGGTGGACTCCGCCGCCCAGGGCCGCGCGCAGCCTGCTCTCGTGTGCTGTGTTTTCCGGCACCGCCTCCGTGTGTTCGATCCCTATCGACCGGCCGCCCAGCTGCAGGGCGAAGTCCGGCCGCTCCCGTTTTGCGAGCTGCAGAGGGAAGTCGTCGGAGCAGAGCGGGATACTGCCCAGCAGGTGGACGACCGAATATAGCTCTGGCGTCTCGCCGCGCGGCGCTGGGTGCGGCGGCACCTCGAAGTTCAGGCCGGGCAGGCGATCGTGTAATTCATCAAGCGTTTGGGCGGTGAGCAGCATGGTGTAGCCGAGGAGCGCGGAACCGACATGATAGGGCATGGCGGCGGCCCCGAAAACCGGCGCAGCGTCCCGTCGAGGCATTTTCCACGTCAGGAATCTAACACGTTTCCTTGTGAGAACGGGCAGGCGCTACATAGAATTGCCATATAACGGAACAACAAGCGCCGCCGGCGCCCGAAAACATGAAGGAGCACCTGATGGACACCCGCTATATCGACGCCGAGCGCAAGCTCGCCGCATCCCTCGAGTGGACTGAAGCCGCATTTGCCGGCGCCGTCGACGAGCCATCCTGGCGCACCGTAGGCCTGACGCCGCGCGCGATCGAGCGCTCGTGCATCCCTGCATGGGCACGCTCCAACGACGACTGCGTGACCTTGATGATCGAACATGTCTGCTTCGTTCACAAAGAGAAGACCACCGCTGGCGAGTCGGTGATGGTGGCCCGCTGGCACGACAAGCACGGCTTCGTCGAACGCATATCCGTGCCGATTTCCGACCACGCCAGCGAAGCTGCCGCCTTCCGATACGCCGCCGTGCTGGGCGTGACGTCGAAGGTCGACACCGAGAGCCGCGCTCGCGAGCTCGGTGAGATGGTCGCCGCATGAGCGCGGAGAAGGCTTGATACAGATGAAGACCTATACCCTCGAACAGCTGGCGTACTTCACGGACAGGGGCATGGACCGGCGGGTGATGCTACGGTCGATGGTGGCGCTGGGCCTGGACGAAGACGCGAGCTTTGCCATCCGTTCAGCAGACGCCACCCGAGACGGCGACGTCGTCAGCCTATACTGGGACTACGGTGGCCAGTATGGCGCGCAGCTGGAAGCGCTCATCGACTGGCACCTGGCCCAGGAGCCCGATAATTCTCGCAACGTTGCCGCCGCGGGCGCGCCAACGTACGCGCTCGGCCAGTTGGCTTGGATTCACGCGACAGGGATGTTCCAGAGCGATGTGGCCCGAGACATGCTGGCGCTGGGCATCACCGGCGGCGTAGCGCAGGACCTGGTGACGTCTGCGGCAGCGCACCGCACGGTCATCGGCGTCTGGAAGCAGCATGGCCAGCGTCACGCCTTGGCGATTGGGACATACCTGGCCAAGCGCCTCGAATCCTACCGAGCCGGCTGGCCACACTTCCCGGCCGCCAAGACATCGGACGTGGAGCAAGGCGTCGACGAGCTGGCAGAGAGCGCGCCGACGCTGTAGGCGCTTGCTCCAGCGAGTGGGTGAGGCGGGTGCGAAAAAATAAATCCCATCTGCTATTCAAATAACCGGACCTTTCAGCCCTCTCTGGGGCCGACAGGCGCCGTACCGTTCCTATACTTTCCTGGAACACTCCTCAACCCACAAACTGGAACCACCATGCGCTCTACCAAGTACACGAAAATCCCAACTGCCCGCCGCCAACTCCTCACTACTGCCATCACGCTGCTGCTCTGCATTCTCTTCTTCTATTTCTTCAACCCCGACGCGCAGCTTTCGGCCGAGATGAAGCGCTTCATGAACCGTGCTGGAGCCGCCTCCATTATGGAAAGCGGTGTCCTGGGGGCCTTCGGCCTCATCTGGGCGGCGAAAAACGCCAGGAATCGCCACCAGGCGGACCGGTACCTTCGGGAGCATGTCGAAGCGATGCGCCGCTTGACCGGTCAGGGCAAGGACCTTGCCGCGATTGCTTTGTTTCTCGAGCAGGCCGACCAAGACATGGTTGAGGCGGCCGAGGTGAGCGCGCTCGCTTCGAATTTCGACAAGACGGTTGCCAAGGTGGGAATCGGGGCACTTGCCTTCCTGGTCGCGGGAACAATCTTGCAGTTTTGGGCCGCTTGACCCTGCTGGCGCTCTCGGCCGGCTGGTCGAAGAGCGCCATCATCTCAGGTAGCCTGCTGATGTAGCTGGCCAGCGCCAGTATCCTCGAACAGCTGCGCCAGCGGCACAGTGAACGCCCGGTCCCCGAAGCCCAAGAAAGCATCGAAGAGCGTGAAGCTCAGGTGGGTGCGCCGGACCTCCCGCGGCCGGGTGTAGTTCGCCACCTCCCATTTCTTTGCGCGAGCCAGGTCGATGCGCCGCTGGCAATTACCGACGATCGCATTCCCCGCATGCACGGCCGAGACATTCCTGCGCTGCTTGAAGTCGGCGGACGCCGCAGCGCCCTGCCAGCAGAATGCGTAAGTCTGCGCGACCGAGTAGCTGGTAAGCGCGTTTTCGATCATGAGCATCGTTTTTTCACCGGTTGGCATCGGCAAGGTCCGATCGTCAGCGCAATGCCGCAGGTACGCGAGGCACTCGTGGGCAGCCAACTCGCGCGCTACCTCGGGCGCCTGGTCCCGCCAAGATTCTGGACCGCCACCAGTCAGGCAGGCCTGCTCGATCTCGCGAACGAGCCGCATCGTTGCCGCCGGCAGCTCCCAGAACAGGTCCTGGAGCACGTAGGCAGTGACCCGCGCCGGGGACTGCTCGACGGTGAAGGCAGACGCCGGCGTCTGCCGCGAGATCCTCACCACGCCTGTACGTAGGAGCCGGAACAGCGGTTGCAGGAGCTCTGGCGTCGGCGCGAACGGATGCTCGCTCGCACCAAAGGGCTCGAGCTCGAGATCCTGCTCGGCGCCACTGCACGCTCTGTACAGCGCCAGCAGGTACAGGGCCTCTTGGAGAGTGAGCTCCGCGATCGAGGTCGGCGTCTCCATGTCCTGGAACTCCTCGATTGCCCGGTCGATGATGATCCGCTTTCGGGCGTCGAACGGAACGAGCATCAGCTGGTTCGCGCACGCGGCCGCGTGGTGGTGATCCTGGGCGAGACATGCTTCGTACCCGGCCAGCGCCTGGTCAATGCGTCCGACGTACTGGCAGGCGAGGCCGTAATCGAACCAGACGACCGGCGTCGGCTCGGCGCCGGCCGCCCGGTGCGCATCCACGATAGCATCCATCAGCGTGTGAAAACGCGTGTGTAGCTTGTGTTGCAGCAGCGGCGTCCGCAAGTAGGTCGCGGCGATTTCATATAGGTGATCGACCAACCAATCCCCCTGGCCGCGCGTGCCGGCGGCGAACGCCTCTACCATGCCCTTCGCGAACTGGTCGACCACCTGCTCGTCGTTGAAAGGCTCATCGTCGAAGATTGAATCGTTGTCGTAGGCAGACCAGGTTGCCGGCGCCTCGGCCGCGCGCGCCAGCTCGAATCGTGCGAACGCCCTGCCGGCGTCTACGAAATGGCCGGTATCCATCGCCGCCCAGCCGACGTGACGCTGGATGAAAGGGCTTGCGCTCTCTTGACCTGCGGCCAGCGTAAGCTCGGTCGCCTGGTCGGTCGACAGGGTCGCGTACGGCCCGTCATGGCTCGCGTACAGCACCGTCAGGAGCGCCCGCACATCGGTGTCGGCCACGGCCCGTAGGATCTCTTCCCGCAGCGGCACGAGGTCGGCGGACACCTGGTACGCGATCGACTCCGCGCCGACGGTGATCAGCACCAGGTCAGGATCCAGAGGGGATGGCTGGTCGACCACGGCCATGACGCCATACCGACAGAAAGCGGCTGCCAGCGCCTTGGCTGCGTCCGCGATCGCGCCGGCGTCGCCGCGGGCTACACTCACCTGCAGCAGGGCCTTTGTCGCATGCAGCGCCACCTCGCGCTCGTGGTCGTCGTCCAGGTTCAGCGACGCGACGAGTGCCTGGAGGCCGGCAGCCGCACGGTCGAGATCACCGGCAAGGACATGGACATCCGTCTCTACCAAGGCGAGTGCGAGTCGATCCGGGCGGCCGCTGGCGCTGGCCAGCCGGCGCACCAGCGCCAGCGCTTCCGGGTGGCGCGCAAAGCTCAACAGGATCTCGTGCCCCTGCCAGAGGTCCTCCGGAGCGGAATCGACCGGGGCCGCCGCTTCGCGCACCAGGGCGCAAACGTCCGCTTCCGGGGCGCCGGCCGCCCATAGCGCGCGGGTGTATCGGCGTCGAAGCGCGACCTCTGCGGGGAAGCTCTCCCACCCCTTGCGCAGCGCCTGCAGGCGCAGCACCGGGTCGATCACGTGAACGTCGGCCAGTTCATAGAAGTGGGGGGCCGGGTCAGGGAGAGCCAGCAGGGCACGCACCAGACGGTCGATTTCTGCGTCCCGATCTCCGGCACGGCTGTTCATGCCAGCAAGGCAGCGAATCAGCGCCAGCAGCGGCAACGTTTCGCCGCGGCGCGCAGCCTCTCCCAGATATTTCGCGCCGGCGTCCCACTGCTTGAGATGGGAGCAGCACCATCCCATCTTGGCGCGCAGGCGCCAGGATGCGCCACGTGCAGCTCGGTAGGACGCAAAGGCGTCGGCATAGCGGGCTTGCGACAGGGCCAAGTCGCCCTCCAGCTCCAGGGCGATCCGGTCCGGAACCCCGGCCTCGGGCGTAGGCGGGGCGTATCCGGTCGCCAGGACAGAGGTGAGAGGGGCAGGATCGGGATGCGCAGGGATCATGTGTATCGGTGCCGTGAACGAAACTTGTCGACCGCGATATTACCGCGTGTAGGAGAGAGTCATGTACGTCAAGGTGGCCAGCAGGACCGGCCCCAAGGCTTGGCGCCGGTCCTCCGCCAGCGAGACGCGCATCACCCGGCGCCGCGCACTTCTTCGAACCCTGGGTTGATCTCGAACCCAGGGAACTGCCGGAAAAGCTCGGCGCTCGGGCGGATGTAGTCGAGAATGTTCTCGGTCACCATCCAGCGACGCCCCAGCCGCTCCGCCGCCAGTCCGGTCTTGAGGGTACCGCCGAACATGTCGACCACCAGCTGGCCCACTTCCGTCAGAAAGCGGATGAAGAAATTCGGGATCGAGTGGGGGAACGGCGCGCCGTGCGTGGCGAACCCCAGGTCGCGCGCACGGCGGCGGTGCGCGGCCGAGTCGGCGCACTGGTGGCCAAAGGCCAGGACGTTGCGAGGGATCGCGCCTGCCGTAGGGTTCCCGAAGCTGCCCGGATTGATGCGATAGGCGCCGTCGCCGAAGACCGCCTGACGCTGCTCACCACCACGAGCGATTAGAGCCGCGTGGCGTGCGCTGTGCGGCTGCAGGACACGGCGGTTGTCCGCGTTGACGCGCAGCGGGTCTGCAGCGAACCAGTACACCGGCTCGTATGCGACGTTGACCTGCACGCGCTCTTTGCTCGCCCACTGGATCGGGCCCGGTGGTTTGCTGGCGTTGTGCCAGACGAAGCGATCCATCAAATGCAGGCCCAGGCGATCGCAGATGGCCAGTACCAGGCGCTCGTTGTAGGTGGAGCGCGCGGGGCTGCGGCTCATGAAAATGTCCTGGCTCACATTCAGCACTATCGACCCTTCCGGCGCCAGGTTCTTGACGATCGGCTCCAGCGAGCGGACGACGAAATCGACATATTCCTGCTCGTTGACGTTGCCGTAGGCACGCGCGCAGCGCAAAGGGTAGGGCGGCGACGTCAGCGCGAGCATGATGGGCTGGCCCAGGTGCGGGTAGACGTCTTGGTTCGAACCCCAGATGGCCACACCCAGCTTCGTCGAGAACGCGACCATCTTTACGCTGGACTGGCTCCTCTTGAGTTTTCGGCCCGCCTCCTCGGTGAGGCGCCAAACGCCCCGTGCATCGGGCACTTTTTCGATGACGCCCATCGCGCGCAGATCCTGCTGGTACCAGCGCACGGCGCGCTTGATAGGGCTGCGCTGCGTGCGCGCCTTTCCGATCGGGACGGTTGCGTTCATGGCGCCGATGTCGATGCCTGCGCGGTCGGCGACTGCCCTGTAGAGGGCGTCGTTGGTCAGTTCGCCATCACTCGCGCTGGCGTAAGCGCCGGTGATATGGCTGAAGAGGTCGAGCTGGTTCATGGATGAGCTAAAGCAAGGATTCGATGCCTCATTTTATGGATCGACACCTAGGTCTCACAAGGAAACGTGTGATGTTTTATAGCAACGATGTAGAATTCACAAACGAACAGCACGTGCACTCGAAACCATGCCCATACCCAGCCAGCCGTCCATCCACGCGACCGTCGTGTTCGCACAAAACAAGCCCGGCGCCATACTCAGCATTCCGCCTTTGGGCGTGCCGACGACGTTCGTCATGCGGGCCGGCGGCTTCTTCACGGCCGAGGGGCGCGAGCTGGTGATCTCAGACGCCCAGGCGCGCGCACGCGTGCTCCGAGCCTTCGAGGAAAACACCGAGAGCGTGTTCGTGGTCGAGACCGGGCCTCTGGGCTTCGTTGCGGACTATCCGATTGTGAAGGAAGGCCAGCCATGAGCGCGCAGCTGAGCCGTTTGCAAGCGTTTCTCGCTGGCGCCGGCGAGCTTGAGGTCGTCGCGCCAGCGCCAGCAATTCGCCCAGATTACTTCGGCCGGTTTGCCAAGCTGATGGGCGCTACGGTCGTAGTCGCGCATGTCGCTTCGGCTGCTGCTGCCGGCCCGGCTCCACAGCCCGCGCCAGCAGCAGCAGCGGCGCCGGCCACCGCCGCAGCGCCGACCGCGCGCGATCGCGCCTCTACGCAGGCATCGATCATTTCGGTCAAGAAGATCGCCGCGCGCTACCTTTCGGACGGCCACTCGCCCCTCAAGCCTGTGATCACGATGATGAACCCGGAAGAGGAGCCGGACGTCGGCCCAACGGCATCGGCGCTTCCCGGCGACAAGTGCGTCATCGAAGGGGTTCGTACCGACTACGGCAAGACGAAGCACCTGGCGACGATGGCCGGAACACCGGAGCAGCGCGCCCAGGTGCTGGTACACGAGAGCATGCACTGCCGGCTGGGTCCTGCGCTGCTGCGCTATGTGGCGCACAACCCATCGGCGGCCAGCTTCGCGGTCACGTTCAGCGAATCCTCCGCAGACGCGATGGCTATCCTCACGACGGCCCGGAAGGACGGTGTCCCGGCGGCGCTGGCCGCGCTCGACCACTGGTATAAAATCCGCGAGACAGAGGCGGCATCGCCTGACTCGGATGGCCTACACGACTCTCGCGAGACACTGAACCGCATCCGCGAGCTGCTGACCACAGCGCCGGAACGGATCGACTCGGACGGCGTGGCGTTCGCTCTGGCGATCACGGAAGGCTTGGCCGGCGCCTCGAAGACGTACGCGGCCGCGCTCCCATCCGAGCGCAAAGACTACATCGCCAGCACGGAGTTCCAGGCCCACATGGCTGGTTTTCACCAGGCGGTGGAGGAGATGGCGCACGGGTATCTCGAAGGCCCGTATCAACTTGGCGCGCCCGAGATTACCCTCAACGACCAGACCCTATCATCGGGTGCACCGCCCGTGCCGAGCGCCTGGCAACTGCTTGCGATGAAGCTGGGCGGGCAGCCGTTCACGGCCGCGGACCTGCGCCGGCAAGTGGAGGCGATAACGGGCTCGTTCATCAATGCGGCTGGAGGCTCGACCTCGCAGATGCTGACCGCCACCGCGCCAGCGCCGGCGGCAGCGCCAGCAACACTCGTTGGCGCGGCCGGCGCGATCGCCCGCCTCAAGTCGCACCTGAACTCGATCTACGTCGATCCGGTACCAGTCGTCGAGACCCAGGTTCCTGACCTCGACAACCGCTCGGCTATCGAACCTGGCCAGCCGGCTATGTGACCACCGCAATCCGCGGCTCGATCGCGCCATGTCCCTGTAGAATCTCACCGTTGTGGAATGAACATGAACCAGTCCCCCCATTTCGTCACCGTCTCTGTTGGAGCGCGATCGCCGTTCCCGGCACTTCCGGCCGACCAGCTCACCGTCATGATGTCGCTCGCTCAGTCGAATCCCGTGGTGATCGTCAGCCTGCCTGACGTCACGGACGAAGACATCACCAACATCAAGGCGCCACCTCAAGCCGTGGCGTTACGCCGGTCCGCCAAGATGCCGGCCGGCGCGCTCCTGTTGGTACTTAAGACGAACGAGGAGGAGGTCTGGCCCATCAGCGTGCCCTTCCTGGACGAAGCGATACTGATGCGCTCTTGGGCGCGTACCCAGACCGATAGCAACATCATCTTGCTCGTCTTGGTAGACGCCCAAACCCAGATCGTCCGCGCCCAGCGCACGATCGGGCTCCCGCCCAGGCTATTGGAAATGGTGCGTCAGGGGATTTTGCAGGCGGTGCACATTGATCAGCGCGCAGCGATGGAAGAGCTGGCCGGGCTGGACGACCACACGATCTGGTCGCAGTCGACATGCTGGCAGGACCAAGGCGACGAGGACTTTACAATGGTCGCGGAGGCGCCCGTCCATCCATAAGCGCCTCCGAGCCGACGGGCAAACTCGGCCGCCGCCCGCGATCGGTTGCTAATCAGAATTAAGAATTTTAATATGGGATTAGCCAGCTTTCATCGGGCACATGCCCGGCTCTCGTCGCCGCGTTGTAATACTGCGTTAGGCCGGTGATCGCTTGGCGCAACGCACTTCCAGGCGTATCGTTCCAAGGACGGCTTGTACGATACCCGTCTATTTGCATCGGAGTTTTGATTACGTGGCTCTGGGAGAATTCAATACCAAATTCACCTCGCCTGAGGGAAATCGAGATCTCGGTTTTAAGAGATCCAACACGAACATAAAAAGTATCTTTTACGCGACGCGATCCTGTAATCAACTCATCTTTTAGAGCGGCTGCCATCGTCCAGCCTTCACCGAAATCGACAAGCCCACTTGTCGAGATAGCTTCTTTTTCTACTGGTCGATAAGTCGTTACCCCTTGGGCTCTATGCTGATTGCTGAACGGGTATTGGGTAATGTCGCGTGGGGCTCGCGTTCCAATCGCACCGCGTTCGTTTTCGGCAACATGCTCATCACAGAGGTAAGGGCACGTATAGTCCTGCTGGTCAAAAATTCTGACGCCATCTGTCCGTTCATAAAGGTCAAACAGCCGGACTTCGACAGCTGCATCTCTCGTGCATCCATGGACGGCACAGCCCAAACGGACGGTGTGGCCGTCATTCAGTTCGTCGAGCTTGATACCACCTTGCTGCTTGATCGCAGCCGAGAGAGAATGTTCGTTGTGGCCAAAAATCGCGGCAATCGCCTTATTGGCTAAGGTGTGTTGGATTTGAACTCGCGTGTGCTCCTCGAGGAAGCTTGCAAGTCGACGCGCCATAGAAGCACGCGTCTTGGAAGAAATATTCAAGAAGGTCATAAAATTCCCATTAGATTTTATTACCGCACAAGACGGAGCTTCCCGTTGTCCGTCTGCGGATCTAAAAGGAACGGATCTGCATGACGCATTTGATTAGCAGGTTTTCCGTACCCCGTTGCCGAGGTGGGAAGAGAACGCTTTCTGCCGGCGCACAACAATGCTATCAGATTTCGATAAGTTGTGCGCTTGAGCTTTCACTTGCCGCTGTTGCGTACTGCCTCGCTGTGCCATCTGTTCGGCCGAGCCCGGCCTTGATGAGTCTGCGATAGCCGATCGCGGCCGCACATGGCGCAAGCCCGAGCGTTCATATGGTTGGCGCGCACACTTCCTCGTCATCTGCAGGTACGCTCGTCTCCACCAAGCCGTCGGCGAGGCCGGCCAGGCGCTCTTGGTGCTCGCATGCGATCATGAAGCGCGCCGCGGCTTCAGCCTCGGCCTTGGCAGTGGCCAGTGTTGAAGGGCAGGTGCCCATCAACGTGCCGTAGCGGCTGCCGGACTTCCACACCGTCTGCAGGCAGCGCTCACCGTCGAGCAATTCCCACTTCCCGCCGTCATCGTGCGCACAGCGGCGCCATTCGAAATCCGTGAAGGGAGCGAACGAGCACACCTGCGCGGCGATCGCGCGCACCATCGCCCCCAGATCGCCGGCGTCGGCGCTGCTAAATTCCATACGGCCGTTTTCGCCGAAAGCCGGGTCGGTGCCCCAGAGCGTTGCGCCCTTCTCGTCCGCGCAGGCGCGCAGGAACTCGACGGTGGGACGGTAGATCACTTCGCCCTCCTTGATACTGGACCGGTAGTTGATGGCGTGGGTGAAGCAGATCATCTTCATGCCTTTGGCGACCTGGAGCGGGCGCAGAGCCAGCAGCGCGTCTCCGTACATGCGATCCCGATCGGCCGAGAGCACGTAGCCGGCCGGCACGCGGTCCCGAAGCGCCTCGATCAGCAGTTGACGGACCAGGTCGGCGCGCGCGTTGAAGATGTGCTTGTACTCGGCAGGGGTGATGTTTTTGTCGAACATGGTGCAGGTCATGGATGAGGAAGACTGCAGGCTATCCACATTGGCCACGCGTGGTTGCAGTTCCCTGCGGTTGACATTCCTCCCGAGCGCTCCATAATCCTGTTCATGAATACCCCGCCGACCACTCTGAAGATCGGGCAATACCCCCAGCTGGCCCTCATCGCGTGGAGCAGGCATCCGGACGACGAAATCACGGCGGAAGAAGCTTTTGGGCTCTACGAAAGCAACTGGCGCTTTGTCGACCAGGATAGCCTCGAAAGAGGCGAGCGGGACCTAATCGAGGTGCTGACCAAAACCTACGGCAACGGGCTGATGAATGTTTAAGCGCGACCACCACAACCGCATCCAGACTCTGCTGTCGGCCCTCAACACCGATTTCCTCACGCGGAACCAGTGCTACTTTGGCGGAGGAACCGCAATCGTGCTGGCGCTAGACGAATACCGCGAATCGGTCGACATCGATTTCCTGTGCGCGTCCCAGGACGGCTACCGCGAGTTGCGCAACACAATCGACAACGGGTCCCTTGGTGAGATCTTCGCCCGGCCCGTAGAGCTGGCGCGCGACGTGCGTGCGGACCGATACGGCATCCGCACCTTCCTTCGCGTCGACGACGTGCCGGTCAAATTTGAGATCGTCAGCGAAGGACGGATCCAGATCGACGGCGCGGTTGATCCGGTCACGGGCGTGCCCACGCTCGCACGCAGCGACATGTACGCCGAGAAGCTGCTCGCGAATGCCGACCGGTACCGCGACAAGGCCGTCGCCAGCCGCGACATCATCGACCTGGCCATGATGGTCGGGTACTGGGGCCCGGTGCCGGAGGCGGCCTGGGAAAAGGTGCGCAAGGCTTATGGAACCTCCGCCGAGCGCGCCTACCAGGGCGCCATCGAGATGGTCAGCGATCGGACATACCTGAGCCAGTGCCTGGCCAAGATGCACATGGCGCCCGCCTTGGCCGACCAGCTCCCCGCGGTGCTGCGCGGGGAGTCCACGTTCTCGCAAATTGCCCGCCAGGACATCGATCAAGCACCAGCTGGGATCAAGGCAGCGGCAAGCGGTGTACGTGCGATATACAGTCGCGTGCTCAACACGACACCGGCGATGCCAGAGGCTGACGACGAGCAAGATGCAGCGCAACATGAGTCACCGCAGGGGAAATGACATTTCTTAGGGTTGCGCTCAACAGCAGATTATCGTTTCGGATGCAGTCTATCAACACCTATATCTAATCTTGTCAAGTTACCGACCTGTGATGTACTTAGTGGCTGAGAACTATTTCGATCGCCCGCTTTCACCTGCAGATTCCTCAACCACAAAGTATTCCTTATATCCGTCGGAATAGGTTTTTTTTACGCTCTACGCTCGACATATCACAACTATAAAGAGCGCTCCTTTTGGACAAGGCTTTTAAGGTAACCCATTCGCTTCTCTTTCCCGACTGGCGTCTCTATTCGAATAATTCCTACGTCGAGACTGGTACTTTGAACGGGCCAAAACTCGACATATAGGCCCGGCAAAACCCATTTGTAATTGAAGACTTTGTAACGCGCGCCGGCCTCGTTCTGCGCTTCCTGTTCAAAGATATCAGTCGGTTTACCATATTTTTTTACCAAAGCCTCTAAGGCTTGGTCTTTGGAACTGTATCCTGAGGTGTTAACATAAACGTTCTCTAATTTTCCATCGATATAACCGGAGACTATCGAATCGTTATAAAACCAGTTAGGCGTCTCAGCCACAGGAAAATGTATCCGTCGAGCACTGTAATTGCCGAAACGCTCACTATCAACCTCACGTTCGATGCACAGGCTTGGTTGTACGCCTGCATATTTTCCTGCAGCAGTATACTGACACACTGGCAGCGTTGCAGGTTTGCCAATTTCGAGTCCGAATACATTACCTTGTGAATCGGCGCAGGCGAGTCCGACGCATGCACTCAACAGTGTCCCAAGCAAAGATCTCAAATACTTCATAAAAAATTCGCCATTGTTTAAGAATCGTTGATGTTTTAGTGTACAGGTCGCGTTGACGAAATTGCAAGAGGTTTTGCGAGCCACGCCGTCATGGCTTAAACCAGCACAGTCGGCCCCACGCGAAGATAACCTGTCCGAATCAGGTAGTGCGCGATCGCCTCCTTCGTCGCGCCTATCTGACTCGCCCATTCGCAGATCTGTATTGGGGAAAACCCCGTGTTTCTGTGCATCTCGCTGGCCATTTTGAACCAGCGCCCCGCCTCGTTCACGTTGCGCTTCATGGTTTCCGTAAGCACCCAGACCTGCGCCTTGTCTGGCCAGTGGTCTTTCGGCGTCCACTGCAGGCGCGCCGGATCGAAGTTCCGGTCGTTCTTGACTGCGGTCACGTGTTCGAAGCACGTGAGATCGGCCACGGCGATCACGTAGGAGTTCGTCCTGCAGTCGATCAGTGCGCCGGCGGCCGCGAGCTTCATCAGGTAGTCGTCTATCGCGTCGTTCGCTTCCAGATCGCGTCCCGGCGGAACCGAAAACCGATGGCGCATCCAGGCGCGCGCGTAATTCCGAGCGACCCAGCCGTTGCCTTTTGCCGGCTGCTGGTGCACCAGGCCACCGAATAGGGTCGCTTGCCATACCAAAGGGTCCTTCACGCCGAAAGCCGTCGCGCCACGCACGCTTAGCGACAGGATGGGCGGAAGCCGATCGAGGCCAAGCCGGCGCAGCAGGATCTCCCGCTTTTGCTCCTCCGGCCTGGCCTTGAACGCGGCGGCGCGCCGCAGTTCCTCAAGGCGACGGCGGCGCGACGACTCGTCAGCAACGCGCTTGCGCTCAGCCACCTGCGCGCGCCGCGTATCCGCCGCCTCGACCTCCGCCAGAAGGCGCGCGGTCTGCTGCGCATTCCGAGCCGCGTTCTCGGCCCGCTCGGCTTCCTCGCGCGCCGCGTGCGTGCGCGCCCAGGCTTCGGCGTTCTTTGTCGCGGCGTCGAGCAGCCACTGGATCGATTCCCGCAGGTCGCGCTTCGCTTTGGCCACGCCGGGGTGGTAAAGCCACCTGGTGCAGCGCGGATCGTCGAACAGGGCCCGTTCGAGCGCGGCGAACGTGGCGTCCCTGAACTTCGACAGGTCGATCTCGATTGCCGGGATCTGTTCCTGCTCGATCAGCTGCAGCTTGCGCTCGTCAACGAAGTGGGTGACGGCCACCTCCACCAGCACTGCGCCCAGGCCCTCGGCGTCGACGCGGACGTCTGGCCGGATCTGGCCAAGCCTCTCCTCGAGCACGACGCTCTTCAATGGCCGTCTGCCGCTGGCCACCAGCTGCCGCTCTGGCTTATGCATCGTGCCCGTGTCGTCGGCAATCTTGAGCGAAGCAACGAGTTCCGGGAAGGCCAGGACGGCGCGGGATTCGATCAACTGCTTGGCGGCCAGGTGCAGGGCGGTCTCGAAGCCCGTAGCGCAATCGGAGCCCGGCGCGTGCGCGAAGTGCGGCGCTCGCTTGCCGGACATGCAGTGTTTCGCGTAGACCGGCTGCTTGCACCCTGGGCAAACACAGCCGCAATTCTTCCCCAACGGCACAGCTCGCGGCTCGTAGACCCGCTCGTCGGCCACGGAAAGCGCGAATGGGATCGAGTCGCCCGGCGTGTGCATATCCTGTCGTGTGTAAGGGCTGGCGCCCGTCATGGTGACCACGGCATTATCGCAAAGCCGCTTTCTAGCGTCGAGCGTGCCGTCACGCTCGGAAACGGACGTCGCGATTGTGAACTCTTCGCTAGGATATGGGTAACAAAACCAGCGGGATCGCGCGCCAGCTCGGCGGTCCTCACCAGCCATGAACGCGGAGCCGGCCGCCATTCGACGTAGGGTCTTGATCATCGACGACAACGCCGATGCCGCCACCCTGCTCGCGATGTTTATCGGCTTCCACGGACATGACACGGCCGTCGCCCACAGCGGCGCGGAAGGGCTCGCGCTCGCGTCCACCTTCGCGCCCGAGGTCGTGCTCCTCGACCTGGGCATGCCCGAGATGAGCGGCTACGACGTCGCGATCGCGCTGCGCAAGCTGCCGGGGCTCGCGTGCACTTACATCGCCGCACTGACCGGCTGGAACGATGCGCAGACGAGGGCGCGGGTCGTGGCCAGCGGCTTCGACAAGCACTTGGTGAAACCGCCCGACGTGGGCGTCGTTCTGGATCTTATGGACACGTGCGGGCGATCGCACGCGCGTTCGCGCTGCGCTTGATGCTCTCGGTGGAGCGACGAAAAAGCATAGCCCTGATCCTTGCAAGACCCGGTGTTCGATCGGGATAATGAACGGATCAAAAGCTATCCTGAGGCGAAAAATGGAGATTGACGGCGACCACCGACACGTTCTGGCGCGCGAGGTGCCGGAGTCGATCATGAATCGATTGGTCGTATGTGCGTCGGTGCGATGATCTACCTCGAAAAGATCGGGCGCCCCACAGTCGGCATGCGACTCGGGAGCATTGTTGGCATATACTCAAAAGATTGCCTAAAAGCACATTTCCACCGAATTATTGACCCACCTTTTACCAAAGGTTCATGATGCGCCCGCGACGCCACCTATTCACCCTTGCTGCGGCTTTTGCACTTTCGGGAGCCAGTTACGCTGCGCCCGCAGGCGACGCCTACACACTGTACCGGAACAGCGCGCTCGACTCGAAAGGCCGCTTGCACGTCGCTACCTTCGACGCTGTGGACGGCGCCGCGTACAACCGAGAGAACTGTGACCAGGCGCGGAAGCTCTTCCAGGCTCAGCCGGGCGTGAAGACGAAGTTCTGGTGCGAGCCTGGGCGGTTCCAGGCCGCCGCTGGCCCGGATCAGCCGAAGTTGAGCCCGCAGTTCACTACTGGGACCGACGTTGAACGCACATGTAGTCCGTCAGCTGCTGAGATCGCGAAGCCACCTGGCAGTCGCAAGGCGATCGATTATCGATGCGAACACTGACCCACACACGCAATCCGATCACGAAAAAAGCTCAAGATGCGTCTCTCACCGTTTTTCCTTTGGTACCTGTTGTTCTCGACCTGGCCAGGCCAACTGCTGGTATTTTTTTGCAGTGGGATGTGGATCACGCTGGCGATCGCCACCGGTGCCATCGCACATCCCCGCACCTCCATCATGTCCGCCTTCCTCGCTGGCGGCTATGCCGCGTTCAAGCTGGCGCGCCGGCTACGGAATCGGTAAAACATGTGGGACGATTTCAATGCGCCCCGCGACTTCAGGAGCGACGATGCGAAGCTCCTGCAGCTGCCCCAGAGCGCCCAGGGACCCACGTATTTTCGCTGGGCCTCGGCGCCAGATGAGCCCAGCTCGGTCGTGGTCGCGCTCTTTCTGGATTACGGGTCGAATTGGTCGGGAGGCCGCGATGCGTTCGCGCGGCTCGCGGTGCTGGTCGACGGTACGCCTTCCGCACAGAGCATGGACGCATCGGAGCTCGAGCTCTTCGCCAGCAGCCTTCTCGACGAGATCGACCGCCGAAAGCATCTCGCCGTCACCGTCACCCGCGGCGCCACCGAGACCGCGGTGGTGCCGCTTCGTCTCGCGACAGCAATTCCAACCGATCAGCTTAGCCGGCTGGTGACCGCGCTGTTCGAAGCGGCCGACAGCCTGGAGATCTACAGCCGGACCGGGACCATACGCACCCGCAACCCGGATACCTGAAAGAGGTGAGCAGCGCCAGCACCCCGTGTGGTACGCTCCCCAGATCGAAACCCCATTTCGCCATCAAGCCGAGGACGCAAAAGTGCAGGACCTGAACAACACGATTCAAGCCACCTTCGATCCTTCGTTCATTCGAATGGCGATGCAGATGTGGCGCGAAGCTACGGACCTGAAGGTGCCAGTGCACGACGAGTTCAAGGTGCACTTCATGGAGAATCGAGGGCAGATCCTCACCAATTTCGCGAACACGGCAACGGCCTGGTCGATGATGCTGCGTGCGCTGACGCCGACGTCCCCGGCGGACGCAGACGCCTGCGAGGCGTTGCGCGGAGAGATCGAGGAATTCCAGGCTTGGGCCAAGTCCGAGATCGCAAAGCTCGAGCACCTGGCTGTCGAGGAGGCCCTGAGTGCCTGTCTAGATGACGCGCTGCTCAGCCCAGGGCTGCAGAATCTGTTCAAGCCCACGCGGCCGAAGCCTCCAGCGGGGGAAGCATAATCCCTGGCCAGCGCGGCCCCTGGTCCGTACCAGTCGATCGGACGCAGCCCCGAAAAAGCAATCAGACAAATTCAAGGATTTTATGGATCACCTAATGCGCGATGTTTCCAAGGCGTTTGGCGACATTGAGCCCATCGTTCGATCGGCGTTCAACGGTCTAGGCAAGGGGCCGGTAACACCCCAGGTCGTCCGGTTCTACAGTGCGTTCGACAAAATGACTGCACGCTCGCCTACTGTCATCAGCTGCCAGGCGGGCTGCACATATTGCTGTCACTATCACGTGATGGTTTCCGCCACCGAGGTATTCGCGATAACCGAGGCTATCGCCAAACTGCCTGCGGCGACACGAGATGTCGTGATGACGCGTGTGCATGAGACGGCGGCGCGCACCGCGAAGATGGATCGCGCTACCTATATCCACACGAACGTGGAATGCGCAATGCTGATCGGCGGCCGATGCTCTGTCTATGCCTCCCGCCCCATTGCCTGCCGGGGCCATCACTCTGCCGATGTCGCGGCGTGCAAAGAAACCTTCAACGATGTTCACTCGGACGCGCAGGCGCCAAAAGATTATCATCGAGAGGTCACGTTCAGGGCATTCGATAATGCGCAGCTGAGTGCGAACCATAAAGCCGGTGTCGACACCACCAAATACGAGCTTCACGCGGCGCTCGCGGCCGCACTTGACAATCCGACTTCGTTCAAGCGCTGGAAAGCAGGCAAAAGCGCCTTTCCGGGAGTTGCTGATAAAGTAACGCTTGCTGAGATGATGTCGCCCACCTGAGATTGTGCCGGCGGCCGCGCTGCTGGGCCGCCAGCGCACCGCTATCCCCTGGGCGCGGATGCGCCGGGCGCGCGCGGCGGCGCCGGGGTTCAGCAACCCGGCGCGTCGAAGTCGAACGTGTCGTCGACGATGTCGGCTTCTGCGGCCATTTGCTCTTCACGCGCACGGGCGACGTCGCTCGAAGTGGCAAAAAGCGAGCGTGACGCCGGCGCTGCAACCTGTGCTGGAGCAGCTCGTTGCGGCACCGAGCTACCAGGCCGCACCGGGCGTGGGGCCGAGGCGATGGAAACCTTGCCTCCCTTGCCAGCGAAGAACGCTCGGGCTTGCTCGCCCAGCGGGGACATTGGCTTGGCCGGCGCCAGCTCGGCCGTATCGGGGCTGGCCGGGTCGCGGACATTTCCGAACATGTGGATTCTCCTCAAAGTTGATGCGGCGCCGCCCACGGCGCGCTGTGCAGCGAGGAGTGTGATGGATGCGCCGGCACGTGGTTGCACGCGCCAATTCAAAACAGCGCCATCTGGCTTCCCTCGTCTGCCACCTGATCGTCGTCCTGCTCAAGCGGTGTGGCGGCTGTATCGGCATTCGCCTCGAACATGGTCTCGATCGGCCGGATAGGAATTGCGCAGCGCTGCCCCAGTGCCTCGTGTAAGCGAAGGACGTGGTGCGCACGGTCGACCACCCACGGATACTGCGGAAGGTGCATGCCGGTTGCGCCATCCCAGTCGGCGAAATCGGTGTCGTAGAAGTTCACGACCAGATTCGGATGGTTTCGCTGCAGGAGCCTAAGTTCATTGGCCCAGGCCTGCCAGGTCGAGTCGCTGACGATTGGCCGGTCTAGGACATAGTAAAGGTATGAGTGCACGAACATTTGCGTGCGACGCTGAACGATTCGCTCTGCGACTGGTGTTCGAAAGGGCGTGCCCGTCCGAGTCTGTTTGGCCGTCGTCACTATCGCTTCTCGAATTACATGCGTGGGGACGAGAAACCGTCGTCACCCGTGGAGTCCATCGCTACCTCGATTGCAGCTTGGGCATGTAAGCGCGCCAGCGCTTCCTGGGCGGCGGCACGCTGGGCGGCCAGTACGGCGGGATTAGGCGCTACATTGGAGAGGCTCAGATCTTCATGGCCCGCGTTCAAGCATTGTCCAGTCCTGCGATCCCACAGGCCGAACACGCCCGCGTATTTGGTCACCACCTGGTGCGACGACGCTGTCACGAAGGAGTGCTCGAATCCATCATTACTGTAGAGTGGCCTGTCGACATCGATGATCTTCCCGGCATCCGGTTGAGTTGGAAGCATGTACATTTCCTCGTGTTGTGGTGAACCACCGACGGTGGTGCAGTTGACACGGCGCGGGTGCGGCGCGCTGTGCAGCGAGGAGTGTGAGGGATGTGCCGGCACGTGGTTGCAAGCGCCAGTCTGGCACCATCGGCCGAAACCGCGTCACTCGAACGCGGGATAAGAGAGAAATAGAGTGAGGGTCACTACAACCCAGAACACGATGCGGGAGATGACGCCGTAGACGCTGGTGTCCGGATAGGGGCCGCGCGCAGCAGTTGCATACCTCCGATAGCCCCAGAGAGTCGCCGCAGCCGAGGTACCGATCAGCAAACTTGACCAGAAAAGCCTCTGGTCCGATCGCGCCCACGTTTGCACTAAGGCCCACATGACCAAGGCCACAACCAGGATGCCGATAACCTGTCTTCGCGTCCGGAGGCGCTTGATCATGATGCGATCGGACTTGAATACCAGAGGCTGACCCGCACGCCTAGCGCGACTTCAATCGACTTCTGCATACGAGTCACCATATAGCCCAAAAAATGATGTCGTAATTGTAAGCTCAACCACGAGAGCAGGCTATCGGTAGTGCAGCCAGTAGACTGCATCGGCGACCTTCGCTTCTGACGCAGCCAGGATGAGATCGTGCCATCGGAGAAGGGCGTCGACCAAAATGGCGCCCAGACCGAGCGCATCGACAAGTCAAGCAAGCACGAGCAAGACGAGAAAGCGCGGCAGGGAGATCAGCTGGGCGGCTGCCAGATAGCAGGCCTTGGCGAGTTCTGACAGTTGATTTTTCCAGAAGGGGGTGCCGGCCGCGCCATTTGCGCGCTGCCGGCCGCATGCGGTCCGCCGTCAGGCCGCGAGCGCCAGCAGTTGCTCGTGTGCGAAGTTGGCGCGGATGATCGCCTCGGCCTGCACGGGCGTCACGCTGTTCCCGCACATGCGCACCTGCGCCGTCGCCGTCAACGGAATGCGGGGTACGGTGAGCGGGTCAGCGACCTGTTTGCCGTCCTTGAAAAGCAGCGCTGGATCAGGGATCTCGTCGATGATGTACGACTCCGGGAAGCTCTGTGCGCGGAAGAGCTCGCGCGGCCGAAGCATGCGCAGGGTGATGTCGACCAGGACGTAGTCGCCGACCAGCACCAACTCAGCCAGAGTCGGGAAATGCTCGGGCAGGTATTCGTGCAGCAGGCGCGCGCACTCGCGAGCCTTCGCGGCATGTTCCTCCGACAGCGCGGCCGCTGGCACCTTGACCGTCTGCACCAGCCCCATGCGGCCCTTCGTGGGTACAGTGTGCATTGGCTCGGCCAGGCCCTGCCACTGGCCCCCGGTGCTGTAATACTTGACGCAGTAGGCAGTGATGAGGCGCTGGTTGCTACCGGCCGAGGTGATGGTCGAGAGCGGAGCGTCGGCTGGGCGGCCATCGCCCTCGTAAAAGCCGCCGTTGGCCTGCTCGAAGCACGCCGCCACGAGGGTATGCTTTGGCGCCGCCACGATCGTGCCGAGCGGTTTCTCGATGTCCTGCGCGCGCGGGGCCTGATTGGCCCGTTCGCCGTAGCCGATTGTGATCAGATGCGCGCCGACCAGGGCGTGGTGTGTGCCGCCGGCGGCGACGGTCGACAGCGGTGCCTGGATTGAATGCGCGCCCAGGTGCGCTTCGGTCGTGCCGCGCAGCGGGGCGAGGGTAGGGGCGATGACGGAGAAGTGCCCGCCCTTGACCTGGGCGCAGATGGTGCGCAGCGGCGCGTCTGCAGGCATGTTGCGCTGGGAGCTGCCGTTGGCGTGCTCTCCGATGAACGGGGTCAGCACAGGACCGCTGGCTTCCTTATTGCCCGGCCGGACGATGAAGGGCTTGGCCGCGGTCAGCACGTGCTTCCACAGCCCCTTGGCCACGCGCCGGCGCGTGTTCACTGCCAAGTCCTTTTTACGGAAGAAGATGCTCCGCGAAGGCTGGTCGAAGTCGATGCACTCGGCGGCCGAGCGCCAGGGTTTCAGGTTGCCTGCGATGACGTCGGCGCTTTCAGGATCGCCGTGCGTGGCATCTGGCCAGACAATCGGCAAGCCGTCGCGACGCGCGATCAAAAATAGCCGCTTGCGAATCGTTGGCGCTCCGTTGTCGCACGCGCGCAGCTCGCGCCAGTCCACTTCATACCCGTGCGCGCGCAGCTGGCGCACGAAGCTTTCGAACGTGACGCCTTTCTTTTTCGGATCGGGACGGGCCTTGCCTTCCTCATCAACGATGACCGGACCCCATGTTGTGAATTCAACAACATTCTCTAAGGCAAGTACCCTTGGTTTGCAGGTGGCCACCCAGCGCATGCCGACCCAAGCCAGGCCGCGGATTTTCTTCTCGACAGGGGTACCGCCCTTTGCTTTAGAGAAATGTTTGCAGTCTGGACTCAACCATACCAAGGCCACTGGACGGCCCTTCGTGACCTCGCGTGGGTTTACGTCCCACACGCTTTCGCAAAGGTGGAGGGTGTGCGGGTGATTCATCGCGTGCATCGCGATGGCTTCCGGGTCATGGTTGATCGCAATGTCGACCGGCCGACCGAAGGCCTTCTCAAGTCCCGTTGACGTACCCCCGCCGCCTGCAAAATTATCAACTAAAAGTTCCTGGCCGAGGTCGAGGCCGCGGGTGTGCGGATCTCGAACCGACGCCATCGCGCGGTGCAAAACGTTCAGTGGCAGGTCACGCTTCATATTCGTCCTTCCGGCCACGCGGCCGAGTTTGCTCGTTCTCAGTACGGTACCGGTCGGCTTGACGTCTCGCAGTGCAACCACGCCGCGCCACAGCACCGGCTGCAGACATTCCAGATGCACTCAAGGGCCATAAATGCATTTCGCTGCACCTAAACGGCCAAGCAATGCACCGACCACCTACAAATTTCGGAGGCCGATTTTCGTGACGCGTCTTTCCTACCGGCAACCATATTTGTGTTTGATAATGTATCTTATCAAACATAAATCCGCTCTCACAATATTGCGTAATATGATTTACGTGCGTAATAATACGATCAATGGGGCGCGGGAAAAAGCGCGTTGGACGCCGTCAAATTAGCGGCCCCTTTGAAAACACAGTGGAATGGAGCACGTATGTCGAAGCACGCCTGGAATTGGAAGATCACGACCCCGAACGAGCACGTCACGACAGGAGTGGCTTGCGCCGTCGACGTCCGGGAGGCGCTGGCAGCCGCGCTGGGAACGCCGGCTGGCGTCGGACTCACCCTGGCTCACGGGATCGGGGAAGACGATCTGGTGGAGATGCCTGGTGCGTCGGACATTCGGCAGCTCTTCACGGGCAAGGGCTGCGAGATCCTGCTCGAGCGCGCTGATGCAGGCGGAGCGGCCGCGCCCAGCCTCTGGCACTACACAGCGGGGCACAAGCTGCAGCTGATCCGGGAATCCTGTGCGCTGCACCCGAACGGCGCAAAGGTCGCGCCCAATGAGCGCCCCGTCGTGTGGTTCTCCGCCGACGCTGTCTATGAGCCGACCGCCATCAAGCTGCTGCAGATGCCTGGCCAGGCGCGGCTGCGCCGCCCAACTGTCGCCGAGCTGCACGAGCTGGTCGGGGTCTTCCGATTCGCGATCGACCGGGACGACCCTCGTCTCGCGGCCTGGCCAGCCGTTCACCGAAAGGCACGGATCAGCACCACCGGCGTCGCCAACATGATCCGCGCGGGGGTCGAGATCGGCGCCAAGCCGATGAATTGGTTCGGCGCCTTGGAGGAGATCCCACTCGCCGACCTGCGCTTCGAAGCGTGGACCGGCGAGCACTGGGTCGCAGCCCAGATCGACGCCTCGATCGCGCAGATCCGCGAGAGGATGGAACTGGTACGCTCAATCTCGGCAGCGGCCTACGGTCCGGCGGGCATCAAACGCGCATGGCAGGCTGGCGCGAACGCCTGAGGACAATACATATTTGCGTGACGCGTCACAGTGAAGTTACGCGTAAGGTTGACCGGACTGGTACACTTTCGCACCTGATGAAGCGTTCCAGCTAATTCGGTGACCGCTAATGGCGACGGCCAGTTCATCCAAGGAAGAGATTAATGATGGGTACACGGCAATTTGAGAAAAACGACTCTGTAGTGGCCAAAGCTGACGTTCGGCGTGCAGTTGACGACTTTCCGTTGTTCCATAAGGGGGAGCGATATCCGGTCATTGACGTGCCAGACAACCAAACCATCACGGTGCAGGCGAACGGCGCGCAAATCGAATCAATTCGTCTAGACGACAGCTTCAACGAAATGTTTTATGCGGTTCATGGCGACGACCCATCGTGGGAACGAACGGCCGCCGGCTGGATCAAAGCGGCCTAGCGAAAACACGCCTTCGAATTTCGTGCTGCTGGCGAAAGCGAAGCGCCGAACGCGGAAGTATCACGACAGGGCGGCGCGCACATCGGGGGCGAGGGCCGAGGCGGAGCACCCCCGCCGACAGAATGTGGGCAACTTCCGCTCCGCTATTATTGCCAACTCGACAATACATTTTCTAATGTCGAGTTGATGAATCGGCTTTCGAATTCCTGGCGTCGACGAAGGTGGGCACGTATCATCACGACCATCTAACTCCGAGCGTGATTTCGCATGCCTATACCAAATAAACACCTCGAAGAGGTCGTGTTTCTTAGCGAGCTCGAACTGAACTGCTCACTTTTTAACCGTGCGTTCTCAGCCCTGCAAATATCGGCGCGCCACCGAATAAATCTCGACAACGGTATCGACGACGAACAGCCGGGCTCTCCGATACTGATCGTCGAGCAGTGTACGGTTTGCTTATCTGCCCTCGCCGCTATTCGTCGTATCCTGTCCCCCGTTTCGACAAAGCCGCGCACACAGGAGCGGGCAAGTCGATTGCGGGATCTCCTCGATAGCCCATCCCTCCCCCACGTGACAACGGTCGCAGTTCGCAACTCCTGGGAACATCTCGACGAACGACTCGACGCCGTATTGGTAGAACGCGCCACGACCAGTGGACCAGTTGAACAGCTCAGCGTATCGTCGCGTACACCGAACCCAAATTCATTTGTTCTACGCAGATTCGATCCTACGACATTTGCGATCCAGTTCGCTGGAGACGCAATCCCACTTCTTCCGTGTGTCGACGAGATAAAGGAGCTTAAAGCTCGAATTGACAAAGCGTACGAAAAGCTAAACATCGACGAATGAACGAACTGATGGTGGACCACGAGCACGAGGACGACGATCCCAATATCGACGACGAAGACGGCCGTGACGCGCTCGTTGAGACGATTCTAAAGCTGGCTGTCAAGGTCCGTAGCCGGCACGACGTCAGGCTTTTCCTAGGCGACGGCACCGAACCGCTTGACCACCCCGCTTCATTGCGCGGGCATCCACTGTGGCTGCTGGCCGAGTTCCTCTGCGTCCTCATCGTGCTCGACGAAGCTCAGAGCGTCGGAACGCGCGAGGTGTACCGGCTGAGTGGGCGTGTTCCGCTGGCGGTTCCGTTTGTGCGTGACACGCAGCGACGTTTTCTTTGGATCCAGCATTCCATGCGCGGTCGCCAGAGCGGTTTTCTTTGGCGGCCGGACCTAGTGATCACCGAGGACGGGCAACCGCCGTCGGCAGAGAACGTGCTGGAGATCGTCGAGTGTAAGCATCGTCGCAAGCTCGATTCGGCCACCATCCGCTCTGAATTCGCCAAAGGCTTCGACCTCGAAGCTCCCGCGTACCTCATCTGGTCTTACTTCGAAGTGAGCCAGCGGGTGCGCGACGGCGCTGATGGCCTGGGTCTTCGGCTTCGCACTATAGGCCTCGCCGGTCCTGAGCGCGCCAGGCTTCGCAACCCTGACGAATTGGCCAGCCGAATCGCCACGGCCATGCGCGAAACGCGCGAAGCTACGCCACTGGCCGCCGCTCTGGTGCGAGGAGCGTCGACCGCTGCCGACAAGGCAGACCGCGAGCGACGCCAGCGCTGATCACCACTCCCTGCAACCACGTCCCAAGCATCTTCGTAGACTCCAACATCTGCCCGAACCGGGTATATCGAAACGAGGATGCGATGAATATGTTTGGCGTACCCGCATACGGCGCGCAGCTCGCCCAGCTGCTTGCCGAAGTAATGAAACTGGATGGGCACCTCCAGGCCCCGCCCAAGGACCTTCGGGATCTGATCGTGGCCGCCCGAGGCGTCATCGCCGCCGGCGCTCGAGTCAACCACCCTGTCGTACTCGACGCGGCCCTGACGGACGGACATGCCCAACGCCTTTGGATCGTCACGGACGACGCCGGCGTGGACGTGATGATGTGCCCGCAGAAGCCCGACGCTACCGAGATCGAGAACCTCGAGGCCAAGATCGGCCGCAAGGTAGAAGTCGAGGAATTTTTTCTGACGCCGAGCAAGCTCGCGAAGCTGGTCGACCGCGGCCTCATGACGCCCCTGCCCGACCAAACCCCAAACGACCCGCGCCAGAAAGTCTACAGCGCCGACGAGGTGCGCCAGGCGCAGGCCGAAGCAGTGGCCCTGGACCGTAGCGTGCATCCCCGCATCACGGATGCCCCGACCCCGGTTCTTGTGGTCGAGATAGATGGCGGCACCATCCTGAAGACGAGCGGGACGCAGGCCGCCCACGTCATCTTCATCGACACCGACACCGACGGTAGTGACGACGACCAGGTGGTACATGTGCTCGGCGAAGACCATCACGTCATCCAGCAGCAGGCCGAAGTCAGCCCGGCCAGCGCCACTCTGGTCGACCACGTCTTGGAGGCAGTTACTGCCGCTGCCGAGGCTGCAGAAGCCGCGTTGCCACTGCCGCGCTACGTGGTTGGCCCGAACTGGACGCAGTTCCTCCCCGACATGGACGAGGAGCAGACGATGCGCTTCGTGTTCGACACCCAGACGCGCGAAATACTGGCGATGCAGCTTGAGACGGACAGCGGGCACGTGCGGGCCCCGCTGGCGGCGACCGCCCACGTCCTCGAAGGGCTGTTCGACTGCCACGAAGCGCTTGCGAATCCGGATTCCTACGGTCTCAAGTATGTCGACGAAATCCCGGCGTGGGCGCAACCAGCTGCGACGCTAACGCTGCCCGCGCCGGTCTACATCGCCCTGCAGAACTACGACGTCCCGCCCCACTATTCCACGAAGGCAGTGCAGGACCACGCGATCGAGTACTTGCAGGTCGACCGGCTCGCGGCCGGCCGCGAGTTCCAGCACCCGCCGTCGATCGACGATCTGCCAAACCTCCCTGCCCCCGATTTCCCTGGAATGCCCGAGCACGGTGTCGACCCCCACTTTTCGAAGGCCCAGCTATTCGCTTACCGCGAGCTCGCGGCCGAGGTGGAGCGTGACGACTACGCACACGCGCTGATGGACGCTGCGGAAGAGGAAGAAGAGAAAGCCGAAGCCCCTCGCGGATGATAGTGAAGACGGCCGGCGCCATCTCGCGCCGGCATTTGCCCGGATGATGACTACATGAACTTCGATCCAGTCAGTACCAAGCCCCCCAGCACCAGCGAGCGTCCCGCGGATCGCGCCGCAATCGCCGCCATCCTTGCCGACACCCAAGACGACCCTATGTGCAACAAGGCGGTGCGCATCGCG
This sequence comes from Massilia orientalis, assembly GCF_030411975.2. Classification (NCBI taxonomy): domain Bacteria; kingdom Pseudomonadati; phylum Pseudomonadota; class Betaproteobacteria; order Burkholderiales; family Oxalobacteraceae; genus Massilia; species Massilia orientalis. The sequence goes on from NZ_JASNRB020000013.1 coordinate 90,043, forward strand.
CACGAGGTCCTACGCCAGGTGCCCGGCGCCGCATTCGACGGAGAGCCCTTCATGCTCACTGGCCTGGCGCGCGTCGGCGACAAGGAATATGTCGCGTGCACCTGCTTTTACCACACGGTGCTCGTGCTGGAGGACGTCGCGTTCGTGTACACGACGGAGAAAGGCGGCATGGTGCCGTGGATGGACCACCCCAGGGTCTGCTTGCCACGCATGGACTACTTCGATTGCCGTGTGGTGCTCGACCCCACCGTACACCCAACCCTTCTGCCCTACGTCAAGGACCTGATTCAGGAGCACCAGGATGCACCTGCCGAGCTGGCCGCCGAGGACGCCCCTTCGACGGCGCCCGGCATGTAGCCGCGGCCGGCATGGCGCCAGTCCTCTACATCGAAGGCGCTGGCGCTTCGCCCCCGCCTTCGCCCTCCTCTTCTCCTTGATGGGCTTGACCGGCCCGATAACCGAATTTGTGAAGCAGTCGCGCGGCGTAGGAATCCAGCACCGCCGCTTCGGCGCCAGTCGCAAAGCGCTCGGTCAACGTCTTGGCCGCCGCCAGATCTGCGTCCTTCGGAATCAAGATCCCGCGCGCGCTGAGCACATTCGATCCTTCGCTGTAGTACTCGCCCTGCAGGACGTAGTTGGTCTCGCTCGGCCCAAAGTCCGCCAGGTACGCGTGCGCGTCCTTCCGCCCCACGGCGGTGTCATACGTCTTGAGGGCGATCGCCGTGCTGCGCTCGATCGCTGCCCATCCAGCGGCCACAAGCTGGGCCACGATGGCGGCGCGGAGCGCCTGGTCGGTTTCATTGGAAGCGCTAGTCTGGCCTGGCATGTGAGATCCTTCAACGGTCAAGTGGTTCGAAATGGCTGTGCCAGCATTTTCCGGCCATCGGCCCAGCGTGGTTGCAGCGATCGTTAGCCGGGCCGCGGGCTGGGACGCCGGGGCGTCAAGATCGTCATCATCCGCCGCCCGGTCGACTGCAGGACGAAGGGCCAGGACGCGCAAGCTCGCGAGGATGTTCGGGTCGCGCGGATCAAAGCCGCCACGGTTGCCGATGGCGCTTTTGATCTGGGCCGGCTCGAACACGGCAAGGTTTTTGACCCCGTCTTCCTTCACGTACACACCATCGAAACCAAGCTTTTTGATCGTCGCGATAAATGTTCGGTCTTCGAGCCTTTGCCACTTCCCCTGCTTGATCTGACTGATTGCCAAGCTCCCGAGACTAGCTCGGGCCGCGACATACTGGACGTGCTTTTTGTTTTCATAATCAAAGGGGTTGGAAGCCGCAACGTACACGAGCATGATCGACGCGCCCTCTGGAATATCGCCGCTTTCGCCCGCCAAAAATCGCGCCACCCAGTCGGGGGACCGGCTAACAAAGTGCATTCCCCGAGCGTTCTCTTTGAAAGCGTCGAAATCATTGAGTGTGCCGTGATAGAACAGCTCCGGAAGCCCTCGTTCGTCCACGGCCTTGCTGGCATCGAACCACCGTTTGAACGCCGGGCTTTCTTCTTGGGCACACGATCGCGACAGCATCGATTCAGCGGTAGCGTGGACGTCCGAGAAGTCGGCTGGGTCGCGCTGCATCGCGTCCGCCAGATGGTGCGACGCCGCCAGCGCCGCGTCCAACCAGGAGGGCGCCAGACGCTGGCTCTTCGCGCCGAAAAGACTGGTCCGGATCCATCCAACGAAGCGCTGCCATAAGGTCTTACCGTTATATTGGCGGCTTGCGAGATAGGCCTGCAGCACAGGGTCCGTCATCGCACGCACGAAGAACTCGTCCGGGCTGCGGCGCGCCTCGCGCACAGACAGCTCAAGCTCGGAATTTTCCAGCGGCTCCCCGGTCGCCGCATTGCAGAACTCGCGCCACAGTCGATGGAACCGGTCGATCGCGGCGGCGGCCGCTGACCGTTTACCCTCGCGCGCGGCCTCGAGCGCCAGCGACTTGTACCGGGCCGCGACGCCGACGTGCAGCGATTCGTGCAGCAGCGTCTCGTACGCCAGCCCGGTGCGTCCCTCGGCCGTGTAGAGGCGAATGTCAACATGTGGCGCCAGGTGCACAGCGCCGTTCATGGGCGTGAGGCTGGTGTCGTCGATGGTAAGGCGCACCGATCCGTCGCGTGGCAGCAGCCGCTCCACCTTCGCGGCCAGCGTACGCAGGTCGTGCGGGCCGGCCAGTGCGACCTCCTGCAGCGCGCGTCGCAGAAGGAGCAGGCCATTCTCACCAGTCTCACCGCTGACACGACCATCGCGCAAGATGCGCTCGATGTGAGGCGCGACTCGCCTGCCGGCGGCGGCCAGATCGATAGGGCGTGCGCGTCCCAGCGGCACGCCAGCGCCCGCCGGGACCGCGCGCGCCGCAGCGCGGGCAGCTGCCGACATCGCTTGGGAGCGCTGCGGATTGAACCGCGAGAACAGCGGCATCCCCTCCTCTACGCTCGAACGCAAACCGGGCGTGATGTCGAACCCTGGCTGCTGGATTCCTTCAGGAGCGCCGTCGTTATAGATGGCCGCGCCCTCGCCGTCGATCCCGACCACTTCAGGCTCTCCGCCGTAGCCGAGCTCGACCAGTCCGACTCTGCCGCCATCTAGCTTCTTGAGCACCTCGTTGATGGTCTGCGGCACGATGCGATCGTAGAACACTCGCATGCCCTGCCCGCCAACCTTGAGACTCTCCCCCGTGAGAACATAGGCTTTATCGCTGCTGTCTGTGTAGCCGGGCCCCGGTGACTGCATGAGTCGGGCTGCCGCTTCGTACCCAATAACGTCTGCGAGATCGCTGGCGCGGGCGTCCACCTTCGACAGCACCTGGTTACCCGAGTCGTCGTATGCCGTCAGTAAGCCGGTTCCCTCCTTCGGGCCTTCCGTACGCTGGCGGTACTCGACCGACTCGACGGCTTTGGACAGGCCATAGCGCTGCGCCGATTGCTCGCCTGTGATGAAGGCAACGCGGTCATAGCCGTGCTCGACCCCATACTGGATGATCCGCTTGATGCTCAGCGACAGCCAGGCCTTCGTATCGGTCACGAAAGGTGCGGCAGGAATGCTGCGCATGCGCGACACCACCTGCTCGGCCCGCTCTTTCGTATCCTGCTGGTCGATGACCTGCCCGCGCTGATTTTTGATGTTCCACCACTCGCCGGCCTGCTCAATGCTGTTGGTGCCGAAACCGTGCTTCAGGCCGTCCTGCGCCCAGTCGGACTGCAGCTCCTCAATAAACAGCACGCGCCTGCCGGCAGCGTCGACGCGCTCATTGAAACGAATATGGGCAAGGATGTTCGGTTCGTCCCAGTGGTTAGACGTGTAAAGCGAATGGCCGGCCTTACCTGGGTCGTTCACGCGACGAAAGGCTGCGATGTCCTCCGGCGTGGGTTTGGCCAGACGCCCGCTGCCATCACGCTTCGCCTGCAGCTGGGCCGCCGGCATCGGCAACGTCAACAACAGCTCGCGATAGTTGGACCCGCCCGGCAAGCTGTGCTGCTTGTACTTGGTGCCGTCTCCGTACATGGTTGCCGCAGCCTCGCGATGATCCTGGGTCGACTCCAGGTCGGCCACGACCAAAGCCCGCTGATTGGGATCGTCGAAATCAAAATCCTCCCCGAGATATTGGGGGCCATGCTCCTCGATTGCGGCGGCGCGCAGCTGGGACTCGCTCATAGTGGCAAAGCCTGTCTTCCGCGGCGGGATGCCCTTCACTACCTCGGCAACCCGCACGCCGTTGTCGCGCACGAAGCTGATGATGTCGGAGACGTGCACACTCGACTGCCGCGTCTTCAGCCAATCGTCGAGGCCGGACCAATGGAGCTCACTGAGCTTGAACCATCCGTCGCGCTGACGCGCGGCGATCCAGGTAAGGGCCTGGTCAGGTCGGATATTACCGTCGGCGCCAGCCACCTTCCTGATGTGCCGAATCGTGCGCGCGAGCGCCGAATAGAAGCCGTGTGCCGGGTTGTAACCGGCTGCATCGCGATCGTCGGGAATTCGGGACAGGCTAGACACGGAAGATCCTTCAACAACGGAGGTGGGCAGGAAAAGTAGGGTTCGATTGTGCCGAGCCCGCTGCGACGTGGTTGCAGTGCAGGGCCCTGACGTTGGAGCGAGCCCGACTGGGCCGTACACAATCCGGTTTCGGTCCTGCCGATGGCGTCGATTAACGGACGGTCCGTGAAATGTAGGTGTGGTTGTGCGCCGTGCTTACATGGGTGCACCTCCAGCCCCTGCGACACGCTAGATCACGACGAGCTTGATTTTTTTCACAGGCCGTGATCTACTCCCATCGCTTGTTGAGCTGCCGCTGAAGGGCTATGCCCTGCGCCTCACAAATTAGTTTCAAGTCACGCTCCAGTTTGAACGTCACTTTTTTCGAAATTCACGCAAGACATTCAGCGATCTGACCCTGCGGCATGTTGCCGTCGGTGTGAACTCATCACGAAAAAAGGACACCATGAAAGCGTTCGCGCACCTCCCTGTGACCGCACAGGACAAGCCCATTCTCGAAGATATTGCCAAGCTCTGCTGCGCGCGCATGCGCAAGGCTGCCGGACTCGGTAAGGACTTCGCACCATTCCATCGCAACCAACTGGACTTCGTTGCCCGCGGCATTGGCCGTTCCTCCGCCGGCGCACTCTTCGCCTCGGCGCCCCCGACCATCCCTTCGATCGAGGGCATGTTCACGCGCGAGGACGTCCGCAATCTGTTCAAGCAAGCACTCGAACAGGGTGTGACCGCTCTCGCGCCGCGCGAGATGGAAAAGCTGACCAGCAAACAGCTGAAGCAAATCCTCGACGCCTTGCCTGCCATTGTTCAAAGCGCTGACGAGAAATTGAAAGCCCTGGCCGTCGATCGCATCACCTTCGAGCGCGCGGTCCTCGACCCGCTGCTCGCAAAGCACGTTCCGCCGTTCGAATACACGATCCTTCGCGATCGCACCAAGGTTTTCGTGATGGAGAGGGCGCGTGAGCAAATGCGGCCTCGCGCAGCCTCCAACAGCGTCGATGAGCTGCAGACTCTCGCCAGCGAAGAAATCCTTGCTGTTGTTCGTGCCAGCTTCTACCCGTTGGTTGACGTGGTAACTGGCATGAATTTCCCGCTCACCCACAAGACTATCGTCTTCGCTGACGAGGAAGGCAATCTGGTCGGCGCCGGCTTCCAACACCCGGACCACGACGGCGTAGTACCTGTTTGCTGCGAGTCCGTTGAGCGTTTCGCTGCAGTCTGGGCGGCGCTGTCGCTGCCGGGCCAGGCGCATATGAGCAGCGTCTCTTCGGATATCGCAGACAACCCGAACTACGCCCAACCGTTCCGCACTGGCTTCTCGCACCACGAACGCGAGGATGGCCCGGCCGCGTACTTTGCGCAGGTCGAGCCAAAGCAAGCGATCGAATACTTGAAGGCTTTGGAAAAGGCATACGAGCCCGCACGTATCAAGTGCACTGAGAACGCAATCCGAACACTGCGCGGCGCGACTCTCAGCTGGGATGACATTTACACGCCTCGTAAAGGAACGCGCCGCCGCTGGGGGCTGCGCAGCGTTGCCCCAGCGGCAGGCGCCACGTTCATCATGAGCGCTTCCGGTACGCTTGCGAGTGGCATCCAAGGCGACTCGCAGTGGTACCTGAGGCAGGACGTCTGGATCGACGAAGGGGACGTGCCGGAGCTGGGCGTTCCGTTGGCTTACCCGGTCGCCCCGGAGCCTTACGACAACGAGGCAACGAAGATCATCCCGGTGTCGGCCAGAACGTTTTACCACAGGGCGCGTGCTCACGTTGACAGGATGCCGGAGCCAAAGAAGTCATCCGCCTCGGTCCGCGCAGCGCTGAAGCGGATTAAAGACCAGGACAATCGACTTCGGGAGATCCAGGCCGCGATCGAGAAAGATGCCGAGGCGCGTCGGAACGCAGTTAGCCCGAGCTTGACGCGGTTCGGCTTTGCGGGCGCCGTCTGCCCGGTGCCCGTCGACGGCTGAACCGAGAATCGACGCCGCCTCCCTGGTTAGCGTCTCCCCATGTTCTGCCCTGGTCCACACCAGGGCTTTTTTTTTGTAACCGCGTCATAGTTCTGGCGTATCGTGGGTCACTTTGCTGACCAACTTCTATACCAGATGAGCCGCTCTAACTATCACAACCGCGACCACATCGTCACGAGCGAGGCGTCGCTGCGCGACATCATGACCGTTCCGCCGGCCTCGGCGGAAGCATATGCGGCACAGCGCCAGCGCCAGATGCAGACCCGCCTGCGGCTCGAAGAACTGCGGGACGAACGCGAGCTCGCGGCAGACAGGGGCTGGCACTGATGAACGGGATCGCGATGACACCCTGCGCCGAGTACGCCGAGGACGTGCTCAAGACCCACGACCTGGCCGAGATCGACGCTGTGGAGGTGCACGGTGTTCGCGCAGCCCGCGTGGCCGGAGACGAGCCGGTGATCGACAACGATGCGCCCGATCGCTTCTCGACCTATTTCTGAAAAACGTCGGGCGAGTCGGTACGCTGCTAAGACCTCACGGAGGACTGGGCCGCGCAGGAGTACGCCGCCACACTCTCGGATCAGCATAACCTGCCGGTGGTCGATCATGCCCTAGGCGCTATCCTTGGCCGCGATCCCGTCGAATCGACCGACCATATGAGCCGCAGGCCTGGGATGGAGCCCTGGTCCAGACAAAAAAAAGGAGCCGGGCGGCTCCTTCTTGTTTGGACAAAGGTTATTCCTTGCCGCGCTCAGTCGTTCATCAAGCCCTGATTCGCAGGTCATCGAGTTTGCCGCCCGCTGCCAGATGTTTCTCCACCCAGCCCGGCTGCCGGCCCCGGCCGGTCCACGTCTTCGACGCGTCATCCGGGTTCCGATAAAGCGGCTGCCCCTTGATGCCGGAGCTTGAGGCGCCTTGGACTTTCTTCGGCTTCTGATTGAGGACGCCAGTTTGCTCCAGCAGCTCCTGGACGCTCATATCGAGGGACTTGGCCATCTCCTGGATCTTCTCGCCCGCGCGTTGAACTTCCTGCTGTTTGGTAGCAGCGATTTGTTGGGCCACTTGTTGGCCTAATTCTTTGAGCTGGGCGAAATCCAGATTAAGCAGATCGATCATTGCGATGAAATGGTAGTTGAGTGGGTCGGACTTTTATTCTATCGGACCCGAACTCGATCTCGCCAGTATTAAACGGAAGGCGCCTGGGCTTCGCTATCGTAGTCCGAGCTATCTTCGATAGCCGGAGTCAGGATATCCCAGTCGATCGGGCCCGGAGCACCATGAACAGGAATTGTCGCGATCGAGCGGGGACGATCGGGCAGGTCCCAGCCGTCGTAATGATCGCGCCATGCGATCTCGGCATGCTCGCGCGAGATAGCGCGCACGATCAGGTCGACGTTGTCGCCATCGGGCGTCCTCGCGCTCACGTAGACCATTTCGGTTGCCTGCTTTTCCAGATCCGGATTGGTGACCAAAAACACAGCCATCTCGGTCGTATTCGGCATCGGCAGGCGCAGAGCGCTGAATAAGGCCAGCGTGATCGGGCGCTGGTCGCCGGCGGCGGCGATGCACTCCGCGGGGTTCGCTTCGTATTTCCGCAGCCAGGTCTTTGCGAAGGCGCCTGGATCGATATGGCGCGACTCGGCCGGGAGTAAGCGCCGGTACGCAGCGGCCAAGGTCTCAGGAGTGACCGTGCGCATCGGCGCGTCCGGCTCGGTAATGGGGTGAACAGGCTGGACCATTTCTCTTCCTTAAATGAGCGATAACGATTACCGCTTCTAGCCACCGAATATACGGTCGCCCAGCTTTCCCTCGCAAATCCTGCCCTTGCAACCACGCCTCTGACTGCTCCCTACACTAGCTCGCGTCAAGCAACCCTGATTTTGGAGCACACAATGGCGGACCAACACCCTGCACTCACCCTCGCTGGCCAGCACGTGACCGGCTCCCACAACACGACGCCAGCAGCTGGCGCTGGCCGATACATCGTCGGCGACTGGTCCCACATTTTCGCGGACGACGGGCCTGCTACCGACGTGCGCATCGTCTTCGATACCAACTCCCGGCGCCTGGTGGCCATGCAGATACACACTCATCGCGGCTACGTCGACGCCGGCCGCGCGCAGCTGGCCGACGTGCAGGACAGCCTTCTGACCGCAAACGCCCACGTCATCGAGTCGCCGGTGGTGGAGGGCTTCCACCTCGCGGCCGAGATGCCGGACTGGTCGGCGTCGGAGCGCCGCAACGCCGCGATCGTTCAGTTCGAGCGCGAGATCGCATTCAGCAAGGTACAGCATGGCCAGCTGATCGAGACCCTCGTGTTCGAACTCGAGGCCGGCAGCGACGAGGCAACGGACGAGTTTCGGTGGGATGTGGTGGACAGTGCCAAGAGCAACCTCGGCACTGCAGCGGCCAATGCCTCGACGGACGACGCAGCCGACCAGGAGGCTGCGATCGCCAATGCTGAGGCATGGGTCGCCGACCGGATCGCGAATGGCTCGCTCGCCGACATCGTTGCCACCTCGATCGCGCTGGGCAGCGCCGACGAGACCCAAGCGACCGTCTTCGATCTGCTGGCTGCGCCAGCGCCGACGGCCGCGCCATGACGTTCAACTCGCACAACTACCTTTTGGATCGAACATGACAAATAGCTTTTCCAAGCCGCCATTGCTCAAGCTCCTCGGAGGGATCGTTTCCGCTGGTGGGCCAAGTGGACATCCCCGAGCGCGTAGCTGGGGGTTAACGGCGATGTACCGCACCAGCTCGCGGGCTTTCTACTGGTGGACTGCTCGTACGATGATCGTAGGCTACCTCCTGGGAAAGCTGATCGAATGGGTTTTGGCGTGACGGCACCGGGAGGCGAGTGATGGCGACGACCTTGAACCGCAGCCAGCCGCGGCGCGACATCGAGCGCGGCGAGAACCAGGCCACCCTCCGCGCAATCATGACGGCACCGCCGATGTCGGCAACAGCACATGCGGCGATCGCGCGCCAGCGCACTGCGGCACGCCGTCGCGTTGAAGACGCCCGCGATCGTCGCGATCTGGCCGCCGAAGACTGGAGCGCGTGATGACGACACCTGCCCTCATCCGCGCAGGCGTGCCGCTGCCTGGCGGCCGGCTGGTCGAAATTGCCCGAGATGCGGGCCTGCCAGTGCTCTTCTCCGCCAACGCATTCATGCGGCGCGACCCGTCGGGAGAGATCTCCAGCGTGCGCATGGCCGATCGCGGCCTTTTCGGCGGGCTGGATGCCGCCCTTGACTCGGCCGGCTTCGTGGCGGCCGCGCGCTACCTGGGCTATCCGTGGTCCATCGAGCAATACCTGAACTTGGTCGATTCCTACGACTGGTCCTGGTACGCGTCGATGGATCATTGCGTCGAACCGGAGATCGCGGGCGATAAGGCGGGCGTCATGTTCCGCGTGGCCGAGACGGTGCGCATGTTTCGCGAGTTACGCCGCGCTGCCGCGGACCGCGGCCTGGGTGCGCCGATGCCGGTCCTGCAGGGTTGGACGCCCTCTCAGTACGTTTGGTGCGCGGATCGTATGCCTTTACTGGAGTGGCCGGAATTGATCGGAATCGGTTCAATGTGCCGTCGGAACCTGCATGGCGAGATCGGCGTCTTCGCCGTGATCGACGCGCTCGACAAGATCCTGCCCCCGCACACTCGCTTCCATTTATTTGGAGTCAAGGGGAAAAGCCTGGAGCACTTGGGCCAACATCCGCGCATCGCGAGTATCGACTCGATGGGATGGGACTTCGCCGCCCGCAAGGACCACCCGACCGGCCGGAACATGGAGCTTCGAGGGCAGTACATGCTCAACTGGGTCGAGCGTAACCGCGCTGCGGCTGCCGGCGCGCAGGTATCTCATACCCCGTCACTGCTCCCGGTGAAGGCGGAGACTGTCGACGAGCGCACGGGCGCCTGGCTCGACCTGGTGACGTCCAACGAGATCTGTGGGCCGGACGCGCGCTGGCACGCGATGCATGACATCGGGCAGCATGACTTCCTGGAAGAGGGCGACGAAGGCGAAGACGAAGAGCGCTGCGGAATGGGCATGGCATGAACGGCGGCCCGGTGATCAGCATCGAGCAGCTTCGCCAGGCCGTAGAGTCCTACCGGGAAGCGCACGGCCTCTTCCCGATCGCGGACGACGGGCAAGCGCTGCCCGGCCTCACATGGAGGACGATCGACCGCCGGCTTCGCGACGGACACCGAGGTTTGCCGGGCGCGACGTCGCTACGGAAATGGCTTGACGAGAACTACCAGGCCGAGCGTTACGTGGCGCCATACAGCAGCGCTAGCATGCGCGCCTGGGTCGTTACGCACCGCGAGGCCAATGGCGGCGCCTTCCCACACGTCGCTTCTGGCGAGATCCTCGGCGCCAATCGCACCTGGATGGACGTCAACGACGCACTGCGCAAGCGTCAGCTCGCGTTCACGAAAAGCGGCTCCCTGTCGTCATGGCTGGACGACCAGTTTCCCCTGGACCGAAAGAAGAAGGCGACACTGCTCACGGCAGACCTGATCATCAGCCTGGTGGAAGCCTACCGGGCTGAGCACGACGGTTCTTTCCCCTACCGGGAGTCTGGCAAGGTAGCGGGACTGAACATGACATGGACCCAACTGGACAACGCGCTGCGTCAGGGAGGTAAGAGTTTGGCAAAGTGGCTGGGCCGGCGCTATCCGGACTATGTCGAGGTATCGGAGCAGCGGCTGCGCGCCTGGGTCGATGAATACGCCTGCGCGAACGCACGTGCGCTTCCGAGCTTGGCATCTGGCGAGATCGCCGGTACCGGATGGACGTGGACGCAGGTCGACCGGGCATTTCGGAGAGGCGAATGGCGCTGGGCGCCGGCCGACAGCCTTTCTGCCTGGCTCGACGCTACTTTCCCGGCCGAGCGTATCCTGACGCCGGCGAACGTACGCATGTGGGTGGAGAACCACGTGACTCTGCATGGTTCCTTCCCGACGAAGGAAAGCACTACGCCGGTGGCCCCTGAAAGCGCCTGGACCTGGCCGAGGATTAACTCGGCGATGATAGCGGGCTCGTACAGCTGGAGGGAAAAGGCGACGCTGGCCGCCTGGCTAGACCGCCAGTATCCGGAATGCCGGATACTGGCGCCTGCCAATCTCCACGCCTGGGTGTCTGGCCACGCGGCCGCGCACGGCGACCATCCGACCCGTCACAGCCTCGAGCCGGCTGCGTACGGAGCGCACTGGAACTGGTTCGAGATCGATAAGGCCCTGCGGCGCGAAACCGGGGGATGGCAGGGCCGGACAACCTTGAGCGAGTGGATCGGCGCCAATGTCCAGCCTATCGAGGACGACCTGCAGGCGGCCGACATGCCTTCACCGGCCTGACTCTCACCTGCAGAGGTGATCGTGTCGTATCATGCGACAGTCGTGCGTCCCGACCACCTTAGAACAACATGAAACTGAAACTCGCCGCAGCAATTCTCCTGACGGACATGCTCGCCACTACTGCCGCCTCCGCTCGGATCAACGCGGTCTATGTCGACAAGGGTCTGCTTGGTCCGCGGCTTCCTGAAGCTGGCCAGCTCGCGGAACCATTCCTCGAGCACAAGCTTGCTGCCTACCTGACCGAGGCGCTCCAGGCCCGGCGCATCCGGGTGATTGAGGCGGCTAACGATCCATCGCCGACCCTGTTCGGTCGCGACACGCTCTACGTTTCGCTGTCATACACCCGAATTCCGGAGGGTACCGACAAACCGAACCGGTACCGGGGCTATGCTCTGTACGTCTCCCAGAAAGACCAGGTATTCGATAAGAGCCTGGCGTGCTCCTGGCAGGTCGCTCACGCCCTCTCCATCGCCGGCGAAAAGCCCTGGGCGGCACGCGCTGGCGCCGCGCCGACGCTGCTCGATCCGGCCGGCGTGCGCGGTTACGACCCGTTGACGGCGCCATCCTTCGTGAAAGGCCCGTCCGTTTTCCTGGAGGCGGGCGTGATGGTGAGTGAGGATGAAGTGGCGCGGCTGCAAGACCCCGCCACGCTACAAAAGATGGCGAGCGCGATCGCGGATGGAATTGACAGCTGCACGCTGTGAGGTTACGCGAATACTACACACCAGGCGAGCCGAGCATCGTTCGACTAACCCCTGTCGCCAGGTCATTACAGTGTTCTATGAATTGAACTCGCTCCTCAAGCGGTCTGTTCGCGATCTGGTTTAGGAGTCTCTTGCGTTGACCGGTATTCAGGTGCAGAATGCGTTCGATCAGATCGCTCTCAAGGGTCTCTGCAGCCGTGCTGCAAACCGTGGAAAGAAGATGTGCACCGGCGATGTCTTGCCACGGCACGGGATCGATTGCCTCGACCCTGTCAAAATGCTCACCGAAAGCGGTAGCCAAAGCCTTTACGCCCTCCGCGCTAGGACACTGTTCGTAGCGACCTCGTACGACTGAACCGTGGAGAAGGCGGCCGCCGAAGCGTCCATCCCCACGGTCCCACACGTACAAGACGCGTTCCACATTTTCAGACGTTGCTTCGTGACTCATCGCATTCCCTCTTTTAAACGATTTATATCATATAAACCGTTTATATCGTTATTACATATTTCGCTGAGCGAGCTTTAACACGCGTGAGGCTCGATCGTTCGGCGTGCTCTCCACGCATCACTGGGCCGCGCCAGTCCGGTTAGCTATCGAACTGTTGCTTGATCGTCCCACCGTCGGTGAAGTGAGACGTAACCGTGCTCGGCCCGCCGGCCGGCCGCCAATGAATGGGCCAGCTAAACCCTGCGTGCCCGTCAAGGGTCGTCCGCGCGCGCATCGAACGCAGGATGTCCGGCAGCTCTGATACGATCTGCTCGAAGTGCGCGTCGTCCGCAACGGCCAGCACGTCCTGTAGTGTTGCGAGTGGAATCGTCGACATCGCGTTCTCCCTACCTCCAGCCTACCAAGTCAGCAGGCACATCAATCCGGTAATGCAGCTGCATCTGCGTCCTGAAGTCATCCCATGCGGCAGGTCCAGCAGGCTCGTGGGTACAGTGCAAACATTGACTTCCGCCCGCCGTCTGTTCCGTCAACGTTCTGTGCACGTCCAATCCGAACCTTTTGCTAAAACGTCCGATGCAGGATCCGTCGGCAGCGTTTATCCAGACTGTATTCCCGTCAGATGAAACGTCGATGCAATAGTCGATGCCCTCGACCATCATTCACCGTGTTCCGGTAGTTCGGCGCGCATCGACGTTGTCAGCAGCACGATCCGAAGGGTTCCGTCAGCTTCCAATGTGTTCATCAGTTCACTGTCCACCTGCACGGCATCTGCCGCGCCGCCGCGCCGCTTGGGAGCGCTTAGCCACCAGCCAGACCCGCGGTTACGCAATTCGTGGCCGGCCTTCAGGCTCTCGATAATCTGTTCCTTCTCCATCTGGTTTTCCTTTGCGTGACGAATCACGCGTTTGACGTAGGGTGGTTGCACCGATTATCCCGGTGCCGCCTCAGGTCTCGCAAGCATTCCGTTCGCAGCGCGACGCTGCTATGCACAACAGTGCAACCACGCGGGCTCGTCCTTCCTACACTGGCGGACACAAACAAACGGCCCGGATAACACAAACACCGGGCCGCAATAACACAAACAGGCCGCCCATGAAGATCGAAACCCTCCAGTTCAGACCGCCTACCGCGGCCGCCATTTCCGACGTTCTGGCGCTGAAGTTGGCAGCAGCCGAGGATGCAATCTACCGCCTCTACAAGGCAGGCCATCCGGTGTATTACGGATATTCGGGCGGGAAGGACTCGGCCGTGATCACAGATATCGGTCTGCGCGCTGCGCGTCGATATAAGGCCGAGGGCGGCTATCCAATTTCAGTGGTTGGAACCAGCAACACGCTCATGGAAAATCCCGAAATCCAGGCACACTACAGTAGCGAGCTCAACAAGATGGGCAGGTACGCGCGCCGGCACGGCCTGGCCTTGCAAACGGCGATCATCGAGCCAACGCTGGCCTCTACCTTTCAGGTAAAAATTCTCACTGGCCGGGGCATCCCGAGCTTCGCGGGAGGCGAAGGTGACTGCACCTCGGATTTGAAGATTTCGGGGCAAATTCGGTTCCGTAAGAACCTGTTCGCGAACTGGATGAAGCAGGGTTTGCCGGAGCCAGTAACAGTGCTTGGGGTGCGTAGAGAGGAGTCGGTCATCCGCGCGAACCGCATGCGCGAGCGAGGCGACAGCGCGGTCGAGCCGGTGCGGAACAAGAACAAGGATCTCGTACTGTCTCCGATTGCAGACTGGTCCGAACTGGACGTGTTCGAACACCTCGGTAACGTCACCAACGGCTTTGTCGAATCCTATTCCGATTTCAAGGAGACGGATCGCATCTACGCGCACTCGGCCGGCACCAGCTGCTCGATTGTGGCGATGGACGTTCACGAGACACGCAAAAGTCCTGGCTGCGGCGCGCGCCACGGCTGCTGGGGATGTCAGAAGGCCGAAGATAAGAGCCTGGAAGCGATGATTGCCCACGACCCTCGTTATGAGTACGCCCGAGGCCTGAACAAGCTGAACAAACTGATCCGGGCAACGCGCTACGACTGGTCGCTTCGGCACTGGGTCGGCCGCACGATCCAGGGAGGCTATATCGAGGTTAAGCCGGACACCTATCACCCGAAGTTCATCCGCGACCTGACGCGCTATATGCTGCAGCTGGATTACGACGAGGAGGTGCGCGCGCGCCGCGCCGGCGAGCCGTCGAAGTTCCGCATCCTGCCGCTGGAGATGATGATCGCGATCGATGCCCTGCAGAGCCTGAACGGCCTGGCGAAGCCATTCCAGGTTTGGGCCGACCAACGCGACATCCGCCAGCGGAAGATCCGCTACGACATTCCCGATGTGCCTACGACGCCCCCGCAGCCGCTGCCTCCGACGAGATACCTTTACGTCGGCACCGAATGGGACGACGGCCTCAATTCGAACTGGCACGGTCTACGAGACGACTACCTAGAAGGGATCGTCGGAGAGACAGGCTGCCTGCTGCCCCTTCGTGAACTGAAGGGAGGCAAAATGGTCTGGGACATTCACCACGACCAGCAGTTCGGCATCGACCAGGAGGCGGCGATGATGATTGAAGACTTCGAGATCGAGAACCTGCTGGCGTACCACGACCGCGGTTTCGCCGCGACCTCCATAGGCTTTGCGTACAAATGGTATGCGCAATACGGGGTACTCACGCTCTCCCACGCGCAGCTCGCGAAACACGATGAGGTGCTGCGCCGCACGGCCTACAAGGACAGCCTGGGCCTGACTCTGGACTATTCGATTGGAGACCTGCTTGCGCAAACGGTCGCGTTCGAAGACCTCCCCGTTGAGGCGCAGCTGGCATGGAGCGAGCCGAAGAAGCCGAAGAAGGAGAAGAAGGGCAACAAAAAGGACGAGGCGGACGATGAGGCGCTCTCCCCCCGCTATATGGCCGTAGCGCCCGCCCCCGCGGCACCGCGTGGAGCCGGCGCGCCGGGCGGGCAGATCGCCCCCGATTGCGATGAAGATGCCCCCGACGACCTCGACTTGGTCGACGGTGGAGGGCCGCAGCTGCGCCTCTCACTGTGACGGCTCGGCCCCCTCGCCCTTCTTCCAGAATGCGCTGGGGATGCGGCGCCACCGAAATTCCTACGCGCGAGCCATCATTGTTTGACGCATCATTTACGTTAGGTGACTATACCACGTAACAATATTGCGGCATAATCAACCGGATATTCATTGGCCCAGCGCCTGCGCCAGGGCGCTTACAAAGGAGAGCGTGATGTCCGGAGATTTTATTTGGAACAATGTGCTGGACCAGATCGATGAGAGAGGCTGGGCCTGGTTGGCGATCGGGCCGGACGACGGCTCACTGTCGGACGAGGAGTTTCCCGCATATTGCTACACAGTTGGGCTCGCAGCAAAAGGCCTGCCAGATCTCATCATTATCGGCCTTGCGCCCCAAACCGCGTTCACAGTCGGCGACCAGCTTATCAATAAGGCTCTGGCCAACGCCGCCGGCACGCAAGCACCCCCCTTTGAAATGAATACCGATCTGCTGGAGGTATTTAAGGGCACACGCGCGATGCTGGTCGACGTGCCGCATGAACATGCCGCGAAGCGCACCCTTTTCGCTCTCGACTATGCCGAGGCGGTTTCCAAGCCGCTGCAGACCGTGCAGCTGCTCTGGCCGGACCGTCAAGGGCGCTTCCCATTCGAGGATGGTGTCGCCCCTACGTTCGCCGCAGCCCAACCTGTTCTGAAAAACATGCCCCCGCCCGCTCCCGGCTATGCGGAATCCCCCGTACTGCAATGACTGCCCCCGTTAAAATCGAATGCGTGCGCCTCCGCGGACTGTGGCTGCCCTGCGAGTATGAAACCTGCCAGGACAAGGTTATCATTCGATGTCTTGGCGATATCGACCGTGCGTGCCTGGATCTGCCCCGCCGACGTCTACCTCTGGACGAAGCGCTGGAGCAGTTCTTCGCCGCGGTACCAGAATCGCGCAAGATGGTCGTGCTGGTACCGCGCGACGGCGTGAGTCAAGACCGGTGGGCATGTAGACAGGCGCTCAAGCGTGACCTGGCCGCCGAGATCGAAGAACACCTGGCGTGCGCCGCTGCTTGAGGCGCGGCCGCCCCAACCTGAAAACCTATGACCGAACCGAATCGCTACGACCTCACCGACGCCACTCCGGGCAACTCGCGCGCCCTTGCGCGCCAGATTGCGGCTGAGATGGTGCAAAACCATGAGATCCCGACCGCGGAGGCCGTGCGCAAGCGAATCGTCGAGCGCACGCGCGGGGAGCTTAACCCCTCGGCGCTGACGATCCAGACCGAGATGAAGGCATGGTACGGAGAGGAGTTCTGGCCGACCTTCCACGCGATGGGTACCGTGCCGAAGGATTCCGAAGTGCCGGCCCAGGTGCGGGCGATCTTCCAGTCGTCGTTCCAGACGATAGCGGTGCAGCTGTTCGCCGCGGCGCGGACCAGCTTCGATGGCGAGCGCGAGGAATATCAGCGCCAGATCGCCGAGGCCGATCGCGTCGTGCAGGACCTGCAGCAGAAGCTCGGCGAGCAGGAGACGCACACGGGCGCGGCCCAGGAGCTCTTCGCGATCGAACAGCACAACCACGCGGACACAAGGCAGAAGCTGGAAGCGGCCGACGCCCAGGTCCGCGAGCTGGCCGTCAAGCTGCAGGCGGCGCACGAGCAGCAGGCCAAGCACGAGCAGCAGCTGAACGAGATTCGCACGTCGGAGCGCCAGCGCGCAGATACCCAAATCGAGGCCGCGCGCGCCGATGCCCAGCGCCACCTGCAAGAGATCGATAACCTGCGCCAGCGCGTCAAGGCCCAGGATCTGTCGCTGGCAAGTCAAACCGCCGAGAACCGCCGCCTCGGCCTCGAGCACGCGAAGATCGCCGCCGAGGCGACGGCGCTGGCGCAAGAGCTAAAGAACACTCAGGCTGCCAACGCCAAGGAGGTCGCGCGCCTGGCGGCCGCGCTGCAGGCGGCACAAGCCGGGACAGCCCAGGGCGAACGGATGAGGCCGGCGCTTCGGGCAGCTGGCGGAACGGTCGCGATTGCACGAGGTGCCGGCCGCACCAAGAAGTCCCTGCGCAAGCCCACACGTAATACCTGATTCCGCACCCGATCGCTTAGATCTTTGCAACCACGGCTGGCGCTGGCCAGCATACTGTTCGCTCACCTACCGTCAGCGAACAGTACTACCGTCAGCGAACAGTATGCAACAGCAACCAGCATCCCCAAAGCTCCATGTCCAGTGCGATACCGTCGACGACGTGCGCGCACGCGAGCTGCGCCAAGACCCGGCCGCACGCGACGTCGGCTTCGGCTGGCTGCGCATCGCACAGCAAGAGTACTTCCCCGACCGTGTCCTCCTGATGAGCGTTGTCACGCCAGTCTCCGTGACCTTCCGCCACGAAGGCTCGGGCGTTGACCGCATGCGCGCGTCGCTGACGGCCAGCGTCTACGCCTGCAGGAACCCCCAAGCAGTGCCCCGACGAAGATCCCGACGTCGACGAGATCGACGCCGCCACCTCCGCCCCATCCGCTTTCTAAAAGGACGATCACCATGTCACGCTACCGCAATTATGGCCAAGCCCGAGGAACCCGTACTTACCTGTCGCGCCGCGAGGAATTCGGCATGTCGGAGGAAGAGAAACACGCAGCCTACCTGCGGCGCAAGACCGCCGAGGAGGCCGCAAAAAAGGCTGGCGTCGGTCGGCCGCTCATGCCCTATATGCCGGCCGGCCCGACCGCGTGCGAGGTCGCGCGCGCGATGGCTGAAGAACAGGTGCAGGCCACCGCACCCCGCGCGGTCAGCGTCGCCCCTGCGCATCCAGTGCCGCAATCGGGCGACCTGTTCGCTGGCCTAGAGAGTGAGGAAGAGGAAGAAGAGCTGGGCGAGGTGCCGGCGCCCTAACGCGCTGTCGCTCTCCCGAACCGTCCAGGCCGCCGCCGGGCTTCATTCGAGGTCCGGCGTACCGCTCCGGCAAGACCGACATTTCTAAGAAACAGGGCTCCCGCGCCATATCCTCGCGAAACGCCTTCAGCACCAGCGACACCCCTTCTCCGAACGGCGAATCACCGTAAGCGCGCTGCAGCTGGTCGGCACGTAGCACCATCGTGCGTAGCAGGTGGATCTCCCACAGGGCTGCGTAGAGGTCATCGGACTGGTGGTCATATCGGATGCCCCGCGCCACGATCGCCCGTCACGGCCGTGGGGCGACGTGTTCCTCGTCCCCGTCACCGACGGCTTCCTGCGCTCCCGCCGGGCCGTGAATTTCCTCAAGCAGCCTTGCGGCCTCGCCGACAACATTCATGCCGCGCACCAGCGTCTGCCTGTCCAGTACATTCCCGAAGCGCATCAGGATGTCGTGATGCGCCGACGATACCCGCTCGATGGCGCTGAGGATCCGGATCGGCGAAACGCCCGCAGGAATGCCCCGCCCTTCCTATATGGCCAGCGCGCGATCGAGCAGCGCGCACGCCGACGCGAGCTGGGACTGGTCCGCATTAGCCTGCTCCAGCTTGGGCAGCATCTCGCTCAGCATCTGGACCAGATCCTTGTGCATGTCCACGACCAGATTGCCTGCCTGGATCTGCGCCCTCACGCCCTCATATCGCGGTTCTCCTCAACCACCAGCGTTGCCAGGATGCCGGCATTGTTCGCGCCATCGTCCGCGGCCGCCACGACCGCCGGCGCCGAGGCCTCTCGCAAGGTCGCGGCGACCGCCTTCGATTCGTCCTGCTCAGTGGTCAAGGCCAGCTGATCAAATTCAGACACGAGGGACAGCTGGCGCTGGCCAGGTCCATCACTGGCGCGCTCAAAGCCCGCAATCAGGCTCTCGATCAACGTTGCGCTGATCGGAGTGCCGGGGTTGGCTTGCCTGGCCTGGGCAAGGTTGCTGGCCAGGTAGGCCGCAAGCTCGGCCCTGCACGAGGTGCTGCTGGATGCGGTCGACGTCATAACAGTTCGCTCAAAAAGAATTTACGAAGGAGGCATAACGCACCTGCACCGCGTTGTGGGTGCAACCACGCCTCGCCCGCATCCTTACACTCGATTATCCCAGTGGCCGCCGGCCGCGATCGACCGTGAAACGTGGTGGTGTCACCACAAGAGAAAGGACTGCCCCCATGATGAATTTTGACCATCCGCACCTGTCTAGGCTGCCTCAGGGCTACGTCGCCTGGCGCGGCCGCTCGGTCGAGCATTTTGACTTTCGCGGTGATCAGGAAGGGTTTGCGCGCGCCGGCCGCGAGCTGGCCCAGCATTGTGAGATGCTCGAGGCGAAGGGTTTCCCGGTCACGGCGCGCACCTGCATGTTCAGGCCCCTGTTCCGTGAGGCCCCGGCCGGCACGCCCTGGCTGCAGGCCATGACGACTTACTACACCGTCTTGGCGGACAGCACCGGTCGCGCACGCCGCTGCATCTTCGGGCTTCCGGATCACGCTGCCGTGGCCGTGGGCGTCGACGATGGACTGCTCGCCCTCGAATACGGGTACGAATCGGACGCCGCTTTCGGCACCACCAATCTTCTGGACCAGTTGCAAAACGACGGGTTCCGCTCCTGCGACGCCTCGAACTGCAGCTATGACCGGCTCACCCAGCTCTTCGTCGAGGCCGGGCTGACGCCGGAGCTTGTGGCCGCCGTTTTGGCCGCGACCGTCCCGGAGCAAGCCGATAAACCGCACGCCGAATGCCCGGCCTAACACCCGGCCGCGCGATTACCAGTGAGTGCCATGACGGCCCTAGAGCTTACACAACGCAAAATGAAAAATACGACATCTTTATCGACACGGGATACCCATATCGACCAGCCGGCGGAAGGGATCGCACAATGATCTTCGATCATCCGCTGTTGACGCGCCTGCCCCAAGGCTACGTCGGCTGGCGCGGGCACCCGGTCGCGCGCCTGTCCAACCTTCAGCTACGCCCAGACGAATTCACGAAGGCCTGCCGCGAATTGGCCGAGCACTGCGAGATGCTCGAGGCCAAAGGCTTTCCTGTTACAGAGCGCACCTGCATGTTTAAGACACTCTTCCGCGAGGCGCCCGCCGACACGCCCTGGTTGCAGGTCATGATGTCCTACTACGACATCGTCGGCGACCTGATCACCCGTCGCGCGAGGCGTTTCATCTTCGAGATGCCGGGCGACACTGCAGTGGCGATCGGGACGGAGAAAGGTCAGCTCGTGACGGAATACGGGTACGAGACGGAGCTGGCCGTCGGCAGGACAAATCTGCTGCACCAGCTTCATGACCAAGGGCACCGCTCTTGCGGCGCCTGGTACTGCAGCTACCATCGATTTACCCAACTCGTCAGTGAAGCCGGCCTGACCCCAGAGCTGGTGGCCGCAGTGCTTTCCACGCCTGTTCCCGAGCAGCCCGAAGCACCACACAGAGAATGCCCGGCCTGACCCGCAGCCGCGCCGAAACCCTGGTGGCGCCCGGCGGGCGCCGCCCCTCATACGACAGGACATCAAAAATATGACAACCCCAACAACAACGCAGCTGGCCGGCAGCGTGGTGATCTTCTCCGAGATCGAGGCCATGAGGTCCGGTGGCGGTTTCTGGTCCAACAATAACGGCTGGACGGTGCTCGCCGACGCCACGCTGTTCACGCACGAGGAACGCAGGACCTTTGGACTGCCATTTATCCTGGCCACGCTCCCAGACGCGAATTGGCTGGCCGGTAGCGACGCCGAGCGCGCGAACCTCGCAGCCAGGATCAAGACGGCACTGATTGAAGACGGCTTCGCGGTGGCGCTGGCGCCGGATGGACGTTGGTACTCGGCCGACGAGCAGGATCGCGACGAGGTGACAGAAGGCGAATATCACACCGAGAACATGGCTTGGCGCGACCTGGCCGAATCCAGGCGCCATGTGCTCGAAGAGGCCGGACTTGACCCCGCTGGCGCGTTCCCTGCGGTGACGTCGAGCATGCAGATGGCGATGCAGAAGAAGCACGTCTCCCGCGACGCCGCGACCGTTCTTCATACGGTCTCGCGCGAGGGCGAGGAGCTCGAGCTGCGCGTGTGCGGCTGCGGCACCGGCGCCTATTTCGAGTGGGTCGACCATCTCGGCGACCCGGTAGGCGATGTGTTCACCGAGATGGATTTCGACAAGGTGGAAGAAACGCTGGCGCTGATCGACCGCGATATCGCTGCACCCGGCGCCACGCTTTAGCGAAATCGCTCCACCAGCACTACCGCAGCTTGTCGCAAGCGGCCTGTTGGGCGGCTCGCGCCTGCGGAGTGGCATCGACCATTTTGATTAGCTGGCGGACGCACTTGCGCCGCGCCTGGGCCGCGGCCAGCCGGCCGCCAACATTCGACTCGTGGCACACCTGATCGTTGTACTGCTCGATCGCCAAGATCACTGGCACGTCGGAATGTGCAGCGTCCGCATAAAATGCGTCCAAGACCTGGGCTCCATTCGGTAGGGAGCTCGCCTTTGGGGTGACGCCGCGAAAACGGATGCCACAGAGGCGCAGGTTGGCGCGCAATCCCGGCTTCGACTTCAGCTGCGCGGCCGACACCACACCACCGCATTGCGTTTCCCCCGATACGTGTCCGGCGGTTTGTAGCCCGGTACAGATCCCGTCCAGGTACGCCGCTTTCTCGGCCGCCGACTGCTGCAGCCACACCTGGGCGTCCGAACCGATCTCAATCGGCGCGGCTTGCCCGAGCGTGCACAATGCAAGGCTCAATGCGCCCAGCGCCATGTACCTGCGGCGAGCTCGCCGGACGGCGGCTGCTTCGAAGAGTTTCTTCACGATCTTGAACGAGTGGTTGCAAAGCGACAAGTCTACCGACTTTCGTCGTTCATTGCCGATCCGACATCGAAGGCCACTGTCCACCCATCAGGTGCTGACGCGGTTGCGGCCCGCACCCTTCCCCCGGTACAAAGCGGCGACGGCCTAAGCCGCCTTCAACGTCGACAGTACAATGGGCTGAGAATTCTCGCAGCCCGCGAACTCGACCAGCAAGTCGGCGGCTCGGCGCTCGCAAAGCACAGGGAACGATTTCGCGCCATTGGAGAGCAGATAAATGGTCCTCGTGACCCCGTTGACGAAGCTCAGGCAGGGATCGCCCGCACGCACGACTATCACTTCGCGCTTGAAAAAGTGGAAGCGAGATTCATACTCGACGATGTCCGACGAGGAACGCCGGCACGAAACTTGCGCTAGAGGGACCGGGTTTTCCGCACCATGCGAAAAGCCGTCGACGGCATACGAGTACTTGTAGTCTCCCGGCCATGTCTCGGGCGTGTTGAGCGCAACCTCCCGGTGGCTGCTCAGCGGCTGGCGCCAGAGCTCAACGAACCGGGCCGCATCGACCATCACGACGACGTAATAGTCACCTTCCTGCGGTAGCTGGGCCTGCATGTGTACCGTTCGTCCACCGTCCAGTGCGACCTTGAACGTCGCTGCTTCCAGCCAGCCAAACAGCTTGCGGACACCTGTGTAGGCCGCCCCTTCTGGCGCCACGATTTCTTGCATATTCTTCCCTACTTTCTTGCTCGGTCAGTCTTCTGGCTTGATGTCATCAACTTGTGCACCGAATGGAAAGCGCCGCTGATGGTCAAGAAAGCCAGTGTGTACAGGGCCAAGCCGGTAACGTAGTACGCTGGCCATTGGAACAGTACGGCGGCGCCGTCGCCCCATCTCGGCGGCTTGTCCATCCAATAGCCTGAAAGTCGCTCGATGCCGAGGTAGTCAATCAGGAGGCCCAGCAGGTAAATCGGGTGCCGGAAATCGCCCACGATAAATCGCCACATGACGCCGATAGTGAGGAGCCACGCAACCAGTTGCGCTGCCGTATAGGACAAGGCATATACGCGCTCGCCGATTTCAACTTTACCTTCAACCTGCATACAGTTCTTTCACGTTCACTTCATAATGGACTGGCCCAGCGAGAGCCGGCGCGAGATCGAGAACAAAACGCTGCGCTCCGCATCGTAGTCTGTATCGTGCTGCCATTCTGCCCAGCCAACGATATTCGCTTTCGGGCCTGGCCAGATATTCCCGCGCGGCCTAGCGACTTCAGTAACACGTTTCCCGTCGACGTGCAGCAGTCCCCACCGTGCCGGCAGTTCGTCGGCTGCTATCAGGCCGGTCGGGCAGATGTAGAAGCGGTACAGCCCGATCCCCCCTGCGGCGCGATGCGGCTTCTTCCGGTCTGCAAGGAAGTCGGCGCGGCTCACCTTGGATTCGATCGTCGCTGAGCACTGCGAACGAAAGCCGATCACGTCGGCGCGCTCTCGGCATCCGAGCGCCGTCAGGTCGGTCGCGACAACGGCGAAGCCATTGCGCTTCAACCAGACCGCGCCGATACTGGCCAGCTCGTTGTGCAATTCGCTCGGCATGGACTCTCCCGTGAGGGTCAGACCGATGCCGCGCTCATCAGGGCGGCGACCTCGTCCGCGCTGATCGTTTCCAGCGTTTCGGAACATTCGTCGCAGCCCAGGAAGAACAGGCACTCGACGTCATTCGTGTTGAGACGCCCTTGTTGGACGTTTGAACGGTTCACGATCGAGGTTTGCCAGGTCAGCTTGGTGCTGCCGCACTCTTTGCAGCTGGTGAATGCCGTTGCTCCGATATTCATGACACTCCTAACCCGGTTGATGATGAGCCCATTATCCCGGTTCGGTTCCAAGTCTCGCCAGCATCCCACGGGACTGGGACGCTGGCACTATCGGCAGCGGCCCCAGTCCACTTCTTCGTCCGGATTCATCGCCAGATCGCCCAGGCCCAAGGCTTCGCAGGCAGCAGCCCACTCGGCTCGATCGCGATCGGTCACTTCATCCCAGTAAATGTCGTCCGGCGCCAGGCCGCACGCACCCCAACCTTCGCCGCGGACCATCTCGGCAAGTGCCCAACTCGGGGACAGCATAGCCACGCCACGCGCGTCGGCGCGCACCATGCCGGGCGCCAGCAGCTTGAACCAACCAGGGGGCCTGGGCTTCACATCGAAATGCTCGACCTGGTAGGTCGGCTCGGCCGAGTTCACCGCTACCTCGGGGCGATATGGGATCTGCGTGGTCCAGCCGGCGCGCCGCAGGATCTCCACGCCGACCAGCACCGCTGATGGCATGGCGAGGCGCAACCCAGCTTCCCAGTCGGGCTCCCGACCGACCACCAGGTTCGCGAAAACGTCACTATGACCGCCCAGGCCGGCTACCAGGCCGCGGCGCTTCCACAGGTACAGGTAGTGCGAGGCCGTCTTCGAAGTCCACTGGAACCGGACCGTCAGCTCGGCGCCGCGGAAGACGGCGGGCAGCAAGGCAAGGCGCTCGTGTGCCGAAATCGTCTTCTTCATGGTGCTGGCGCGCCCTCGTCAGGCTCGGGCTCGGCTTCGGCGGCCGGGCCCTCGTCCTCAGTATCGGCCAGCGCCCGCATGCTCTGCACGCCGCGATCGAGCGCCAGCACGGATGCTTCAATCATCGTGCGCACCTTATCGTCCGTCAGCGGCCACGACGGCGGCAGCCAGCGGCGCAGGTCGGCCTTCACCTTGTCCGTGGAACCGAGCAGCTCATGGCGCCGCGCTGCGGCCTTCTCAAGCCAGTTCTGTGGCGTCTCGTTCGGGTAGGTGGCCAGACGGACTGCCAGGTCTTCTTCGGTGCATGCCTGCGCTTCGCCGCGCTCGGCCAGCCAGTACAGGTCGAAGACGTCCCGTGGCTTCAAATACGGGCGAGCGGCCACCGCGAACACCTTGTCGACGAAGATCTCTTTCAGCTCGAGCGTCGGCACGAACGCCTGGGCGCCGGCGGCGCGGCCGACGATCAAGCGAACAGGGTGGACGGCCGTGGCCAGGGGCCTGAGAGCGTCGTCCGGCGCCGCCCAGAGCTCGACCTTGACGCGCACGGACCCAAGCACACCCTCGCCGCTGACCGCGACGTCGAACACGTGCGGGTTGCGTCCGTCCTTGGGCGTGGTGACGCTCAGCGCCATGTCGGCCGGCAGCCAAGGCGTGCCGGCAAGCCGCGACTGGATCGACGAGCCGATCGAGCCCAGCTTCAGCGAGTCGGCCACCAGGAAGTCCAGATCTTCGGAAAATCGCGGCGAGCCGTGCACCAGGTGCAGGCTGGTACCGCCCTGGAAGATCAGTTCGCCCGGCGCCCAGCGGCGCGATGCCATCAAGGCCTCCAACACGGCCACGTGCAGCGCCTGACGCAGATCGAATGCCTCAGCTGGCGCAAGTTGTCGTTTTCCCATACATCCTCCTGTTTTGGAGTTTATCTAAAGTTCTTTAGATAAACTAGGAATTTTTCAATGCGGCGACCTCGTTCAGCCGCGCCTGCGATGGCAGAGCCGAGCACCCGAAATCAAATCGGCCTGTAGTTCGCGGTCTCGCTGTTATCGGTGATCCACTCAGGCAGCCCGGCGCGCATGCAAGCCGCGATCGACGCGGATCCGTCGACCCGATCGGGAACCACAGGCACCAAGGTCGCCCCGACTGGGCGCCCTCCCTCCCACCCGGCCATGAACGCCTCAGCCGCATCGACACTTGAAAAGGTCACGGCGCAGTCTTGATCGACCGGATCTAGCTTGGACCAGAACCCAAGTCCCAGGCATTCGCCGATAAAAACGCCCTCTTCTTCGCTATAAATTACGAACGCCATGTCGAATCCCTTCATTGCATCGTGAGCGCGAATGGCTCTTCCTCTTCGCCTGCCTGGGTATCTTCGTAATGGAAGTCCTCGGCAGCTCGCGGCACGTTCACGTCGCGGAAGTCGAGGCGGACGGTCGGTACGCCGGTACCGGATTCCTGGAACGCGCCGGCCTCGATCGCCGTCACGGTCGCGTCCTGGGAGGCCAGGAATTCCTTGAACTGGGCGTGCGCCTTCGTTTTCCCGTCAAGCCAGCTCGTGGAAGTGATCACCGACAGCGCGCCGCCCGGCCGAATGAACTGCAGCATGTGCTTCACGTGCTGAATGTCCTGGTTCCGGGTGAAGGGAGGATTGGCCAAGACGGCATCGAAGGTACCGATCTCCTCTGGCGTCACGCTCAGGAAATCCTTCTCGATCACGTCGTACCCCTGGGCGCGGAGCTTGATGGCGTTGACGTTCCACGCCTCGATCACCACCACGTCGGCGCCCATCTCGCGCGCGACATTGGCCAGTGCGCCGGTGCCGGCCGACGGCTCCAGAATTCGCTTGCCGCGCATCGTGCCGAGCGATTTTCGAATCTCCTCGGCCGCCTCGATCGCCTTGCTCTCCGGCGTAGCAAAGAACTGGTACTCCTGCTGGAAATTGACGGTCTCGCCCGCGACCAGGCGGCGGAGCAGATCCGCGCAGTCAATGCCCTCGTCGAAGGCGAAATGCTTGTTGCGGCCGGTGATGTAGCGCCCACCTGCCTTGCCCAGGCGCTGGCTGATTTCGTCGTAATGCTGCAGCTGCTGCGCCGGTAGCTGCAGCTTCAATCCGGAGACAGTCAGCAGCGCCAGCTCCTGCTCGATCGTGGGCTTGGCCGGGGCCGGCGCAGCGGCCGAGAAGCTCGTCGCGGGCTGCCTGGCGCGCTCGGTTGCGGCCTGGCCGACCAGGCGCGCGCGCAGCTGTTCCAGCTGTTCGTCGGACACGGTGCCGACGTACCTGGAGCCGATAATGCGGTTGTATTTCAGGTAGATCCGGCCATTCGGAATAACCGCCAGGTAGTACTCGGTGGGAATCGCAGTCTTCTCGCTTCCGTAGATCATCCCTCGCGCCTCGACGTAGTCGATGAGCTCGTCGCTCACTGGCGCATATGCGGTATGCCCGGTCCGCCAGCCCGATTCCACCGGCAAGTTCACGTACACGTGGTCCGCCGGTCGCGTCGCCGTTGGGCTATCTAGCTCGCGGCGCAGGTGGATGGAATCGACCAAGCGCTGCAGGCCATCGTCAACCATGCGCCGGCAGAGATCAGGGTCGATGAACTGAATATTGACGTCCCAACCTCCGTTGGCGAAGGCGAGATGTTGAATCTCTTGGAACTCGGTGTCTTCGGCAAGGCCATTGCTCGACGTGCGCAGCGCGCGTTCGATATCGGCGCCCGAGAGCCCCTGCATGCCCGCAGCGAGGAAATCGTCAGCGGTCGCAGTCACGCGCGGCCAGCGGCCGTGGTGCCGCTTGAATTCTTGACAGTAGCCGAGGATATCGTTCAGTGTCAGGCGGCGGTCGGGAGTAATGAATGGCTGGGTGGGCATGGCGTCCTCGCGTAAATGGTCGCCGCCATATTGCCCAGTCGTTGCAGGCGTGGTTGCTCAGCTTTTCCACACCCACCTTGCCGGAGATCAAAAAGCTCTCCCGCATTTACCGCTAGATTGAAATTTTGAGTCGATTACGCGGAGGGATGATGGGTATCACCGGGTGGATTCATGAGAGCGACCGGGCCGCCTGCGAGGACCTGGTCGATAGCCAGGCACCGCGCCCGGTTCTTTCAATGCCGCAGCCGCGTCGAGCGCAACGCGGGTACTGCACGGCCTCTTCCGTCCGACTCAGCTACAGCAGCTTTGTACAGCACTCGGGAGATCAGCCTATTCGTGCGTAGGTTTTTCCATCCAAGACTCGTTTCACTTGATCCACGTTTTTCGCCCCGATGCGGACGTAGATCTCGTCGGGCGTGTGGTAGTTGGCGAGCTCACGTATTGCCTTGACTTGGACGACGGATAAGCGCCCGTCCCGCCCGCAAATCTGCGCTATTGCCCAGTCGTTGTCCTTCCACCTTTCGGCGACCCACGGCGCCGGCAATCCCAAGCGTGGATGGTCATTCAGCCACTTGTGCAGAATCTTGTCGCGGTCATCGGGTAGAGGAACAGCGCCTTTCGAAAGCAATCCGTTTTCGCGAAGGTAGCGTAGGCCGCTCTTTCCGCCTGGCACCATATTTAGCCGGCGCTTATCATCCCAATGGCCTTCCACCAGAAACTCTTCCGCCTCGTAGAGCTGCTCCAGATCGTCGGTGATAGCCATCACCTTGTGGTGCACGTACGTAAGTCGCCCACCGTCTTGCTCCTCTCGAAATCGACGATGGAAAAGCAATGGACTGCCCGTCCCAATCGCGCGACGGTGCTCGGACCAGCGCTTTTGCCAGCTTCGGGTGGACACACCAACATAAAAGTACCCATCGTCAGGATACGACGCACCAGCGCCGAAGATATGCTGGTAGAGGACGTATGCGCGTTCGGGGTAGTGCTTGGGCGATAGTAAGAAAACTGCGGGCACCGAAAATACAAGGCTAGGGCTCCTGATCGTGCTTTCGTCAATCTGCGTAGCTCCGCGCATGGCCGCAGCCAAATACGCGGGGTCAGTGACAACTTCCACCGAAATCGTAGGCCGGATAGCTAACTCGCCTTTGCCCAAGGCGCCGAGTCCGTATTCTGACTTGCGGTCCACAGTTCTGTGCCCATCCATGAGCTTCCGGAACGGAGCGATGAACCCCCGACGGTCGCTCATGAATATCATGCGCACCACGGGTATCACTTGGCCTGGCGTGAGCCTAAAAACACCATGGGGATTCGCAGCCACCCGCGCCCATTCCAACCCGTAGTCGGAGGCCCGTATGAAGTCTTCCAGCAATTGCTCAACCTCGCGCCGCCGTCCAATCATCGACTTCGGCGCTAGATGCTCCCACCAAGCCTTGTTTAGCTTCATCGAGTCACCTCCTATTCTTCAAAAGCCTGCAGGCCCGGCGCACTATTGGTGTCCCGTTTGAGAGCCAAGCTTGCACGTCTGCGGCTCCCACTCCCAAACCAGCGCCGAACGAGGCATCGCTTTACGGGGTATCACCGCACTCTAGCTGCCCTACCATCGCCGTGATGAAAGCTCAGAAAACGCTCTAGACCATAGAGGTGAACGGGGGCATCTGGCCCGATAGCAGACGGTCGACATGGCCCAGTGTACGACCTCGTTACTACCTGGACAAGGCGCCGCTGAGCGAGCTTGGCTGAGGTAGTTGTGGCCGACTATATTGTTCTGTGGCGAACTTTAATAGTTTGTGGCGAACGTTATTAGTTGGCGACAGCTGGTAGATCCGCATGGTTTGGTCGAGCGTCAGTGGCATGGCGTTTTCCGACGGGTTACTTAGCCATTGCTAAGGCAGTTGCACCAATGGCGTCCAAGTCGATCACCGAAGGGAAGTGAAGACTCGACGCCGCAAGCTCGCTGTCGAATTCTTTACGGACGCTTACCAGCCACTGCATCGAATCCACGATACGTTGAAGGCGCGTTGACACCCCAACTTCCTCGATGTCGTCGCCGGCCAGGTGCTCGATGTGGTCTGCGCAGCGCATGCAGCGTTCAGCTGCGGCCGGCACATGCTCCATCGCCAGCGTGCCACGATAGATCAGCGAGTTCAGTGCCTCGCTCACGTGCGCCAGATGGCGAATCGCCTGCATCGAAATTTTTCGTTCGGTCATGGTTTTTCGTTCTATTCAGTTGACGACGATTATGAGTTACTCTTCCATTGAAATTTGCATGCCTTGCAGAGATAGCGTCCTTTCGTGGCCACCGAGGCAAATCCACCTAATAGTAATCCCGAGAAACGATTGAACCCGCCTTCTTGAACCACTTGTGCTAGGTTGTCGATGACGTCGTTACTCCTGCACTTCGGGCATGGGCCAAGCGTCAACGCGGCATTTAACCGCGTAGCGTCAACAGGGTTCTTCATTGGTCGCCCGCAATGAATACAGGTTACCGCAGCATCAGAAATTTGCTTTGAACAATCGGGGCAAGAAATTAAGGGCATAGTTCCTCTATTGCTAACATTTTGTTGGCTTTGTCACTGTTTGACTCCCGTCGTGCGAGAGTTACTTACTGCCAGGTCTTTTCCGTGGCCATTGTTAACTTTTTGTGCGAGCACTGCATAAGGTGGCGGTGGTGCCTGCATCGCGGCCCATCGCCATCTGTCGATCGGATGACGGTCCCTGAATGAAGGTGTGCTCCTTCGTAAAAGAGTTCGGCTCGCCGTTCCATTCGATGACATGTCCACCACCCAGTGCTTCTTTGATCTGGTAGGTACCAGAATAGCGTAGGCCTAGTGTAGGGGCCACTAGGGAGTAATTGCCGCCGTCTCCGAGCGAGAGCTGGTAAGTTCCACAATCCCAATCTCGGGCAAGGTTCTGCTTGTAGATTTTGTCTGTACAGCCAGCGCTAGCCAGAGTAAGCCCGGCGATGGCGATGGCGATGGCATTGAAGATTCGACTGCTGGGTGTTCTGTCCATATATTTGTTCGTACAGTTTTTCAAATGCCGCTGGCTTTTGACTTGCAGCATGGTGCTCGGCGCTTTTCCTTGGCCGTTACTCGCGATCTTGGAACCAGGTCGCGAGGCCGACCAGTCCGCCCGCGATACACAGCGCGACCAAGCCGAAAAACGCGTTGCTGCCAAGCGTGAGGCGAGCGTCAGGAAAAAGCCAGATCGGTGCGCCCACCAAAGCGGACAGGCCCAAAATGAATGTGCTTCGTTTCATAGATGTTTTCCCCTTTCGTGACTCGACCATATTATATAAATGGTTTATATCATTTTCAGTCAGTCGGGGATCGGTTCGTTCGGGAGCCACATCAAGGCGCCTGTCGATTCGGTGCCGGCAACCGTAGTCCAGCTCTTTCCATACTCATCCACAGCAACACAACCGGGTTGCCAGCGCTCCGGGTTCCGCAGTTCGTTGACCCAGCTTTGCACTTCTCCGGCAAACAATACGACGACACCTCCCCGCCCGATATAGCCCCACTGTTCCCGCCAGCGCCGTGCTGTAGCCATGTTGTCGGTCATCGTCGTCACAGCATTTTCCGTTCTAGTTTGTTGAGAACACCAAGGCTAGTCACCGCGCCGGTGCGGAGTCATCCGCTTCCACTTTTCAAGCTCTGCCTTAGCAGCGTTAGGCTTAAGCACGGTCCCCCTGATATCGCGGCGATGAAGGTATCGAAGAAGTGCTATCTCAGCACTTTCTCTGGCATCCGCAATTCTTAGAGAAAGCTCATCGCCAAAGTCATCCGACGGATACATCGCCTGTTGCGCCGATTGAATGGCCGGAGAGTCTTCCGCCAGACTCAGGTGCTGATCGTGGAGAAGATCCAAGTAATCGTTTACGCGCCCAATGGCCTCGCGGACGGCACCATGAAAGACCAGCGTCGTTGCATGGATTGACGATCCCAAGAGGATACGTGCTTCCAATATCGAATCGTCGAGCGCTGCTATAGATGCTCCCAGGTCATCCAGTCGAGCACTGTAGACCGCAGCCTCAGCAAGCCGCCATTGTTCGTTGGCTGTGAAGTGCTTTGCCTCCTCTGGGGCCATCCGAACGTGCTCGTGGAGGTGAACCTTTCTTCTCGCGCGCCCAGCTGCTTTCGATACCTTGTGCAACTGCTTAATAACGTTGCGAATGACAGCGTAAGTCTCTTTGCCAACCAGGTCTCGCTTCCACACCTTTAGACCATACAATCCAAGGCTCATTGTCGTTAACGTGCCCAGTACGACGACTATATCTTTAACGACGGCCAGGTTTTCTGCGAACGGCATCTCTTTCCTCGTTCAGTTCAGCCGCTTCCACACGCACAGCGAGCAGCGCACCGTGTCGCAGTCATCGTGGTGTTCGGCCTCTTTTTTGCAGCGGCCGCAGTAACGTTTGAATGCCATATCTTTCCTTTGTGTGATGCGTCACACTTCTCTTCGATTTCGCGTAAGCGAAAGCAGCGCCCCTGTTTTCCGGTGTCACGTGGGTTGCTGAGTTTGGTCCGGCTCCTCGCCGGCCGCGAGGCGCGCTTTCGCGTTGGCGATCGCGTCGTCCTCCGTCGCACCGTAACCCTGAACGCCATTCGCCCAAGCCAGCCAGTAATCGGGCAGGTCCGGATGCCTGCCCTCGGGGTCGTGCAGCGTGCGAATGTAAAGGTCAGTCTTGATTTCTCGTCCCGTTTTTGTATCTTTACGCCATGTGTAAAGGCGGAATTTCCCGTGCTGGATGCAGAACGGAAAGCTGCTCAGATGAACTTAGCCCTTCTTCCTTCTCGCCTTATCGCCTTCTTTCTGTGCTTGGGTCCGGTCTCCACCACGATTACCACGATGGTCATGGCTACCATCTTGCTTGTTCTTCCCGTACGGCACCGCACCAGAGGCATGCCCGTCCTGGCGAACGTGCTCGTCCCTATTTCCACCGAATATTTTATCGAAGAGTCCCATATCTTCCTTTCGTTGACTCAAGTCATAAGGGCGACACCGCGCCGCTCCTTTCAGTGCCTCAGCCGCGTCGAGCGCGGCGTAGGCAATGCTGGGCGTCTTCCGTCCTCAAAACGCGATAACGACCGGGGCGACGCGAAAGCCGCCAACCCGGGTAAAAATGGACACTCTCCTGTCGCTTGAGCTGACCAAGACGTCCTGAGACGAATCGACGGTTGGGCAGGAGTGCAGCGTAGGATTTTTAAAGCCCAGTGCGACAAGCTTGTTGCAAAGCCATCTGCGTGCAGCTTCGGTTTCATCAGTTGTCGCCTGATCTTCATCCGGTGCCCCACCAAAGACGACAGGCGAAATTTGTGCTCGTTCCGCGACAGAAATTAAGGATTCGATACCGGCCAAAAAATCGTCTCCTGTCACCATTCTAGGATCATTGGAGTGCATCAGCGCACCTCCGCCCGATGTCACAAACGCGACCCCAATACAAGGACCGAAGCCGCTCGACTCGATGTCGTCAGGCTCGTTCACTGCAAATTCGTACATCCGGATTGTTTTCATTTTTCCGATCATTTGTCGTCATTAAATCGTGCGTCGAAAACGGCACGACAGATCCGCAGCTGCCGGTTTAGCTTCGACAGGGCCGAGAAGCACTCCGCTGTCCGGAACCCTGCTCGGATGCATGCCCGCAGCTCGCTCTCACCCAAGCGCACGACAAAGTCTTCGTGCTCCGGAGTGATCGGCTGGCCGAGGTTTCCGTAGAACGGACCAGGCGGGGGACACTTGCTCATCTGTATTCCTAGGTCGTGAGGTGAGTCTGCTTACTGCGGGAGTTCAGGTCTGGATACTCCGCGGCGAATTTTTCGGCCGCAGACGCCTCAAGTCCCTCAGCCCAGGCCATCGCGACTCGTTCTGCATGAGAGCCGGTACCAAATTCTAGTGCTCTCTTCCTGTTAACGTATCCAACCACCGTCCTATCGGCGAAGACTCGCCACGTGCGTTTTGACTGCCGACCTTGCCCGAACACCAGTGGAAGTTTTAATGAGATTTGCGCCAATTCGTAGTAGGCCTGTTCCGCAGGCGATTTAGTCATATTGGCGTCGTCCTAAACCAGGTTGCTCGGCAGAAGGGCGGCGCCGCACTCAGGGCACGCGGGCTTCATTTGCTCGAAAACCTCTTCCCAATCCGCCGAGCGGTTCGAGACCGAGTAAGTGCCGCCGACCAAGCCAACCAGGGTGTAGCTCTCCCAATTTGCCGAGTAGGGTTGGTCGTTCTCACTCATCCGAATCGCACCCTCGTGTCCGCAGTCGCAACGCACTGGATAGCTTATACGCGTCGTCATATTTTTCCTCGGCGTCAGCCCAGCGCGTCGATCTTCGCGTACAGGGCGTCGATTTCGGCCTGCATAGCGCGGTTCTCTTCGTCGTTCGCATCCATCTCATCCGATAGAAGGCTGATGCGCGCTTCCATCTCTTCTTTCGTCACCAGGTCAGGTGCTGCATTTCCCATCGTTGTGCTTCCTCATCGGCTTCCGGCCGGATCGGGGCGCCAGATCGGCGCCACGCCATTTTCCGTGGGTTCGGTTAGGGCCGTCCGATGGACACACCAGCCGGCCGAGACGCCCAACGCCTTTTTCGGTTCTCTTCGGCGTCGGGATCGATTTCCAGAACCAGGCGGTCCACCTCCGCTCGCAGCCGCGATGCCGACACATCGAGCAGGTCTTCGGCGATGTGCAGCGCCTTCACCAGGCCTTCGCCGTACTTCTCGACGAGAAGAGCCGCTAACTCAGGCGTCTCGGCGCCGCGACGGACATCGTTCTTGCGTTTGGCTGCATAGTCCCTCAACTCGTCCACAACTCGTTCTTGTAGCGCGGGCAATACGTTCATAATCGTTTTCCGTGGATTAAAACCGGCCGCAAACGGCGCGGCGAAGAACGAACATCCCGAACGTCGCGGTAAAGAACGAGGCCACGCCTGCTAAAAGGCCCAGCTCTGGCTTAGATCCGGGATCCAGCACGCCCAAGATCAAGCAGAAGATGAACCCCGCACAAGACCATTGAAAGATCGCCGCTGCTGCCTCAGGGCGCTTGGCGTCTCTGTCTAGGATGATCCAAAAGCTCTTACGCAAATTCATTGTAGTTTCCTTCCTAGAAGCCTGCGGCGCGCAGCGCACCGGTTTCGGCGAATCGGCCCGGCGCCACTTCCGCAACGAGGCCAAGCTCCTGCAAGCGCAGCATGCCGGCATGGTCAGGCGCCAACCGGTCTTGGTTATAACAGCTATCAGCGAATCGCTGCGCGAGCGCCGCATCGGCCGGGGCCAGAGTGTGGTTCATGGTCATGATCCTTTTCCTCGGCCGTTAGGCGGCGACGGCCTGCGCGACAATGCGCAGGAATGCCGGGCTGACGTTGTTGAATTGGTCGACCTCGGAAGCCAGCATTTCGCGCAGCGTACCCACGCGGCCGTGCGCGTTGTTCGCGAACGAATAGTGGCAATGCGGGCATCCCGTGTTCCGCTTCGGGATGGACACGGCGCAGGCCGGGCAAACCGTGCTGTCCATCGTGATCTTGGCGTTTGTGCGCATCATCGTTCTCGCTAAATGATTTATACCGTTTTCCTTACTTCGGTTCTTTGATCGCACGGATCGCCTGCTCTACCGCCGCCGTTCCAACTCGACGCGCTTTTTCTTCCACATCGGGATAGGTGCGCATCGAGAGGCGACCAGTGCGTTTCTGCTCGAGTGGGAGCGCAGGGCGTCCCGGCTTTTTCTGTTCAGCAGTGTTTCCCATAGGTATTAATGTACGCCATAAATAAGGATAATGCAAGCATTTATTGTACGCCATTAAATACCGTATAAGACTGCTATGCGCTCTGTTCAGAGGAAGTTTTCGCAGCTTGGCCACGAAAACGACAGTACAGCCGGCACGAAAGCTAGCGTCCTCGGAAAAGTCACTGCACGCGGCAGATACAACTGCTGCTGATTGCTGTTGCAACCACGCGGCGGGCGAGCTGGTGTAATCCGGCCATTCAGAACGACGCGAGCAAAAACATGCCTGTCCCGTCCCTCCGCTTCCTTCTCTCGCGCGTCTTCCGTTTTTGCGCCCCAACCATCGCGTTTCAGCGAGGTTTCGCATGAAGCGCGATCTCGAATCGTCACTCGCCCGGTCGGGCCACGCAGCATCTGCTCTCAACGAGCACGACCGTGCAGCGTACCTGTCCAAGCAGGCGACCGCGCACCGCTCAAACATCATCCGCATGATCGACGAGGTCGGCCGGCGCCACGACCGACGGATGGTTTTCCGTGACTTCGTGACCATGAGCGCGGTGGCGCTGAGCAAACTGGACCTGCGCCAGGCCGAGGCGCGCGAAGAGCTCTACATGCAGACCGTGCGCAAATACAGCCGCGACGAGGCCGCGACCATTAAGGCCATGTTCACGGAGCTTGTGGAGGGCATGCACGTGGCGCCGCGGGACATCCTTGGCGAAATCTACATGCAACTCGAACTGGGCAACAGTCGCCTGGGGCAGTTCTTCACCCCGCACCATATCTGCAGCCTGATGGCGGAGATCACGATGTCCGACGAGATCGTAGAGAAGGTCGCAAAGATTGGTTTCGTCACCGTAAATGAGCCGGCATCGGGCTCCGGCGCCACAATCATTGCGATGATGCTGGCCATGCAGGAGCGCGGACTGAATTATCAGCGCCATGTCCACGTGACCGCCATCGACCTCGATTCGACCGCGGCGATGATGGCCTACGTCCAGCTCTCACTCATGCACGTACCTGCCGTCATCGTGCACGGAAATACCCTCAGCCTGGAAGAGTACTCGCACTGGTACACCCCGGCGCACATCATGGACGGCTGGAACGCGCGGCTATCGCACGCACGCGCTGAAGCCGCGGCAGCGGCCATGCTCGCTGGCGCCAACACAGGCACTGGCGAGGTCGACGGCGAGGACGAGGCGGACCGCGAAACGCCGCGTGCCGCCTGAGCGTGCACGGCGTGGTTGCACGGACAAGCCGGCCCGCCGGCGCCTAAGATCGCCCATCTGATTTTGTCCGTGAGCCCAACATGAACGATCGCGTTTTCCCTGTCCAACTTCTGAACCATCACTTCGGCGCCGAAGTTCCGCCGGTGGCCATGACGCCCGAAATTGCCAGCCTGCTAGCGCGCGACTGCGTTGTGGCGATCGGTGTCAGCGGCGGGAAGGACTCGGACGCCTGCGCGATCGCGGTCAACAAGCACCTCAAAGAAATTGGCCACACCGGGCCTCGCCTGCTCGTGCACTCGGACCTCGGCCGCATCGAGTGGACCGAGAGCCTCTCGCAGTGCGAACGCCTGGCGGCACATCTGGGCTGGGAGTTGCTCGTCGTCCGTCGCCAGGCCGGGGACATGATGGATCGCTGGCAGGGCCGCTGGAAGAACAACGTGGCGCGCTATGCCGATCTCTCCTGCGTGAAGCTGATCCTCCCCTGGAGCACGCCCTCCATGAGGTTCTGCACGTCGGAACTGAAGGCCGCGGTAATATCGAGCGCGCTGAAAAAACGCTTCCCCGGCCAGCACATCGTGAACGTCGCGGGCATCCGCCGGGAGGAAAGCGACAACCGCGCGAAAGCGCCGGTGTCGAAGCCAGATCCGCGGCTCGATCGCAAAGGACTGGAGGGCTACACTTGGAACGCGGCCATCGAGTTCAGCATCGACCAGGTGCTGGGTACGATCGCGTCGTCGGGCCTGGCCCTGCATGAAGGGTATGCCAAGTATGGGATGAGCCGGATCTCCTGCGCGTACTGCATCATGAGTTCGGAAGCGGACCTGATAGCCTCGGCCGGGTGCGTGGACAACCACGAGGTCTACATCGAGCTCGTGGAGCTCGAGGCCGAATCCACCTTCGCCTTCCAGGGCAGCCGATGGCTGGCCGACGTCGCGCCGCACCTGCTGCCACAACAACTGCGCGCGGCCATTGTCGACGCCAAGGAAAAGGCCGTGCTGCGGCAGCGGGCAGAAGCGCGTATCCCAAAGGACCTGCTCTATACAAAGGGCTGGCCCACGAAAATGGTTACCGCCTCGGAAGCCCACCTCATTGCCGGCGTTCGCAACGAAATCGCGGACCTGCTTAACCTCAAAATACGATGCACGACCGCCGATGAGGTTGCCCTTCGCTACAGTGAGTTAATTAATGCGAAAGCCGCAAAGGACACAGTCGATGTGCCCCGTTTTGCAGCATATTCAGGCGAAGCATTTTTGGGCGAAAACGATGAGCTGCACATCAATGATCAGTCGAATTGCCGGTGATTTTGTGAAGTCAGCCAGTTTTTCCGACAAAGCGTTGAGCCAAATACTCACAAATTCTCACGATCAGCCGGAAAATTTTCATTCTCAATTCTCTCGCATTCTCACCTTTGTGGCCATGTGGCCGTGCTATTTGTAGCACTACTGATACAGCGAGTATTCATTTTTAGTTAAAACGTTTCAGCTTCTTGATTGTATGAGGCGCGTACTATAAAGTCCCATTTTGCCCAATAGCAACTATATTGCACCGAATAACAACTTTGTTGCCCAATCATAAATAGGAATAGCGATGAGTATCCTCTCGCCACTTAGCGTTCCAATGCAGTCTCCCAAAAAATCGAGCTGTGTGGCCCTAAGTACTCTGCCTTTCGGCGTCATACGGTCCGCCCGCAGTAACGCTGTATTGATGACCGCTCTTGCGACTGTTGATGCGATGGCGAGTTTCGACCTTCTACAAGAAGATTGGACTCTCATCCTTGCCGCTCATCCAGAGTTCGCGGACGAAGTCGAGATGGCTGATCCGCATGTATGTGGTCTTCGCACCTTGGCCGAGATGATTTCCCGCGCGCCGACAGCCGTTCTACGCCAAGTACTGCGCGAAGTCTATGATTGCCGCCAACAGATGGCGCCCATTCTCGGGTTGGAATATCCGCATACCGATGAACTCTCTGAATGCGTCATTGCGTCCGCACGTGCCGAATGGGCATTTATTCTTGCTGCACACGCCACCTATTCCGCTTGGCTGAGTACAATCGACAGGTTGACCTGCTCACGCGATACGCTGGCCGAAGCAATGATGCTCGCCCCAAGTGCAACAATCCGTCACACGCTGCGCGAGACGTTCTGCTTCCGTCAAGTGGCGGCGCTCATCACCAGGCACGACTTCACCTGATACCCGATAGAGCGGCCGCCACACCGGTCGCGGTCAAGTGTCATGGCTGCGGCGTATCCGGCTCATCTTCCTGGTCAGGCTCGGCCAGATCCGGACCAACCGGCGGCCACGTTCCCTGCTGGCGTCTTTTTTCAAACCACTGATACATTCCGGTATCGTCCAGGGCATACTCGCCCTTCGCCGACTTCCAAATGAGCGATGGCGTCTGCGCGCGCAACGACGCGATCGCAGCCTGGGCTTTCTGCGCCGTGATCTTTTCCCCCGTCTTCTCGCGATAGAAGACCAGCGCGTCGGCGTCGTACGGCCTGAAACGGTTTTTCTGTTCGAACATGCGCCACAGGACCGCCTGCTCGATTGGGCGCAGCACCAGATAGGCTGATTCCATGGCGCGCTCGTCGTCGGCGCGCTGCGCTTCGGCCATGAGCAGAACCTCCCTCTCGAATCCTCGTACCGGAGAGTGCAAGGGGTTCAAGACGATGCCCAGCAGGCGTAGCAGCGGCTGCGGCCGGTGGGCCAGGCGCTCGAAGGCGTCCCACAGCACGTCAACGTCGATCGGTGCCATCCGGGGATAGCTGCGCTCGATCAATCCGGCAATGTGCACGATGAAATCTCGGTCGAGCTCGGGCATGCGTGTGATGGCAGATCCGAAGAATGGCGCAGCGTTGCTGTTCACCAGGCGTAGCAGCTTGTCGCGATCCGAACCCGACATGACCAAGAGCAGACGGGTCTCGCTGGGCGTGTTCAGCTGGTCGCGCGCCGACTTCAGGGCAGTCATCGCCGTCTCCCCTTCGTCGCTGGTCAGTGAGTGCTGGGCCTCGTCGATCATCAGCGCCACCGTCCTGCGGGACATATCGCAGAGGGCGCGTATCGCGTCGGCCAAGGTCAAACCGTCGATCGTGCCGATCTTCTTCGTGTCGATCTTCATCCAGCCAGCGATGTTGAGCTCGCTGACGCCGGCGCCCTTTGCCGTCTTCGCCACGATGCCGAGGTGCTTGTGCAGTTCGGCCCCGACCGCGTCCGCGATGAGCGCCCCAGGATTGCGGCTTTTATCGCTCCACAGGTCGACATAGACAACCACGCACCCAGCACGCTCTAGTGCCGGCCGTAGCTCGTTCTGCAGGAACGTCGACTTGCCCGTCCGGCGCGGTGCCGCCAGGAACAACCCATTCGGCGCGTCGCTAAACGGGTTTGCCCCGGTGAGGTCCGCAACCAGGTGATCAGCCAGCGCAGGCCTTGAATAGTAGAACGCATCCATCCTTTATTTGTCTTTATTGGGCACTCAATAAAATTATTATACGCTGAATAATCCCAGATAAAGCGCCGGCGGTTCACGTTCTCCTGGATGTGCGAGGCGTGGTTGCACTGCAAAGCGAGGCGCGCCGCGTTACCGTAGTGCATCACAAAAACCGCCCTCACCCTATGCCTAACACTCATACCAATACCGACCGCCTACCCACTGGCGCCAGCCGCTTTTCCGTCGTGCTCATCGCGAGCGGCTTCCAGGTGACTGCGACGAGCCGCCTTGTCGCCAGCAAATATGCGGCCGAGGACGCTCGCGAATTCTTGCCAAACTGGAACTACACGGTTGATGCCGTGCACCCGGCGGCCGGCGAACAGCCGACCCGCTCGGTCAAGACCGAGCCAATCACCGTACAGGTCAAGGAATCGACGCCCGACGGTGGCCGGGCTCGCCTGTACACCTGCGACGCCTCCATCACGATCACCGTCGACGCGGCCGACGCATTTTCCGCAGGTGAGATCGCGCTGCAGCGCGTGTGCGAACCTTTGCGGCTCGCCGAGCATCTCGCGAGCTATCGTGACAAAGCGTTCTGGGACAAACTTCTGCCTGTCGCCCGCGCACCCTTCGAACAGATGGCTGAGGTGCTGCGCCGCCGCGGGTTCGAGGCAGTCGTTTGCGCCGGCGGCGAGGCGGGGCCGCGAACCCTGGCAATTGAGGTGACGGACGACGGGGAGCGCGTGGGCACATTCACACTGGTCAAGTGCAGCGGCGCAGCGGCAGACGCCGAGGCTGCCCAACGCCCAAGGCTGAGCGCTGGCCTGCATTTCGCTGGCGAGCATGACATCGAGGTCAGCTCCACTCCAGCTGCAGGGCCAGACCTGTGGCACAACGACACCCAGGTCACGACCAGCGATATCGCGTGCCTGGACCTCGACGCGTTCGACGAGCTGTTCGACGTGGTACTGGACCAACGCGAGGAAGCGCGCGCTGCGGCAGCGCCTGCAGCGTACGCGTAGCGCCAGCCTGGTACTGCCGGGTGCGGCGTGGTTGCACTGCCGCCCAGTGCCGTTCCCGATACCATTTCGACACCGAGCACGGCACGACGCCGACCTGAAGCAGAAGGAAGAAACCCATGAACACTATCGAGAGCCAGGCACCACAAGCCAACCCGGCGGCGATCGCCGCTATCCTGAACGACTCGCGTGACGAGCCGCTGCGAAACAAGGCCACGCGCGTGGCCCTCGAAGTACTCGAGCTGGTGCCGGATCTGCCTCGTGCCGGTACCGAGATCATGATGACCTCGCTGGCTCGCTACAACGGCAACAGGTACGTCGCATGCAGCACCTCGTATAGCACCGTGCTCTTTTTCGGGAAGCACGCAATGGTGCTGTCCAATAAGGACGGTGGCCACGTGCCCTGGGTGAGCACGGACAAGATGAACGTCCCGGATATGACGTTTTTCAAATGCCGCGTCCGTATCGACGACGGTTTGTCCGCCCATCTGCTGGCCTACATCGAGACAATGATGCACGCCGAGCGCGTGGCGGCCGACGCCGCGCTGGCGCATCTCGGCGACGAACAAGAAGAAGACGACTGCAGCGTGCCGGCGCCGTGAGCGCGCCGGAAGACACGAATGAACGATCTAACCCAGTTCTACGTCAATCGGCTGTTGAACCAGCTTTCGAGCGCCTGCAGCTCGGCCCAGGCGCTCATTTGCACGGCCACGACCATGCGAGCAGTGAAGTTCGCGGCCGATGTGCAAGTCAACGCGATGATTCGTTCGTTGCCAGATGTCCGGCAAGAACAGTACCGCATGCACGATTGTGCTGAAAAGCGCATGGAAGTTCTGCTGGACGAGCAACTCAAAGCTCTTGAGGGCTGCCCGTCGAGCGATCAGCTGCGTCAGGAGTACAGCAGACTGGTGCGCAACGACTGGGTCTTCCTGCGAGGTGAATTCGGACGTCTCTACGGCCGCGCCGATCGCGAGTACCACAGGCTGCTGCATAAACACGTGCAGCGCGAGAGAGAGGCTGCCTCCACGCCGCCTCCTTTCGCGGTCGACCCAGATGTCGACGACGACCGCGACGACAGCGCACCCACGCCGTAGCCCTCACGGGTTTGCAACCAGGTGTGACCAGGCCTTCTACTATCTCTCCACGCCAATAGCTCGAGCACCCATGAATTCGTACCACTTCAACAACCGCGCCAACGGCATCTTCGCCGAT
This sequence comes from Massilia orientalis, assembly GCF_030411975.2. Classification (NCBI taxonomy): domain Bacteria; kingdom Pseudomonadati; phylum Pseudomonadota; class Betaproteobacteria; order Burkholderiales; family Oxalobacteraceae; genus Massilia; species Massilia orientalis. The sequence continues at coordinate 132,279 of NZ_JASNRB020000013.1, forward strand.
GGCTTTCGCGATCGCGACGGCGCGCCTGTCCGCGACACCTTCGTCGCACAGCTGCGCGCCAAAATGGTCGGCGCCGACGGCCGCAACTGGTCCAAAGCCCAGCATGCGGCGTTGGCGGCCAGCCTTTCCAGTGCCGAGATGAACGCCATCATGTCCGACGTCGACCATCCGCACGTCCAGGTAGAATTCGACATGAGCTACTACGGCGGCAACTATGGCGGCGTCGGCTCGCACGTGTACGTGCCCGAGGCCCTCATCGACCTGATGGATGGCAACGTCCCTGCTGCGTTCTCGAAGTTTGCGCGGAACGACGCAGTGCACATGGTCAGCTACACCCGCGACCAGCGCTTCGACGCTGAGGGCGAGCCACTCGAAGAACTCGAGCTCGCGGCCGAACGCTGCGGGTAAACCAGCTTCCATCCGGCCCTTCTGTCGAGCAGGCTATGTACGCGATCCACCAGCAGACTCCAGCACAACTGACCTCCATGCGCGTCGGAGCCGAAGACACCCTCCCCGTAGCGATTCATTTCGCCCGCAACCCCTCTCCCCGGCAGTAACGCCACTACCGCGCTATCTACCCTGCAGACGGTCGGCCAGCAGCCAACGCTGGCCGCCATAAGCAGCGCGCGCCTCACCTCCCACACCAGATCGAGATCACGCCCGGCCGGTGCCAGCGCGGTGCAGCTGGCCGGCCAGCACCAGGGCGACGCCGCGGGCGCGCGCGGCGCGGCCGCCGCCGTTGGCGCGAATGCGCAGCACCAGCTCGCAGCCCGGCGCCAGTGTGCTGCGGACGGTCGGCCAACAGCGTGCAACCACGTGCACACGCGCTCGATACAGTGTCACAGTCGATCTAAAAATGAGGCCAACCAATGCTGTCTTCCTGCCCCTTCGATCACCAGGCCGCCGCGCGCCGCCGCGCCAGCGAGCCGGAATGGCGCCGTTTTCCCTCGCTTTGGCAAACCCTCCCAGCCAGGAAGGCTGGCCTTCTTGACAGCCTGGCCCAGCTCTCCACCGGCCAGTCGCGCGCTGTGACGACCGCCATCACAACGGTCGCCCTCGAGCAGTTCTTCGCCCAGCGCGCCCCACAAGCCCTTTACCCCTACGTGTGGGTGCGCAATGCCTTGAATCCGGTGCCGGACGCGAATCGCATGCACCGGTGGCTCCACGAAGTTTATGTCAGCTACGACGCCTCCGATCTGCCGGATGATGCGCCGATCCGGTTCGCCAATGGGGCCTTGGAGACGCTCGACACCGACGCGCTGAAGTTCGGGGAGACGAGTCGCTATGGCGCAGGCGCGCAGGATCTCGTTCGCAAGTACTGTGCCTACGTGCACATCGGCCCGGCGCCGCGACGCGTCACCGATCTGGTCGAGACCGAACCCGAACAGGAATTCGAAGCCGAGCCGTCTACCGGCCCAACCCTTTGAAGGACATCCCATGAATCGGGGAGCCATGAACAGGAAATATGATGCGATCGCCCGCACCATCACAAGCGGGGCAAATATCGCCCGCGTTGAAGGCGTGTGTCTGAATGAACGAGGTACGGCGTCGATGCTACTGCACCCCTAGGCGCCTGCGGCGAACTTGTCGCGCCCCTGAAGCTCCCGCTGCTCTACGCCAAGAAAGGGCTGTCTCCCCGCCGGCCCAGCAGTTCTTGACGAAACTCTAGAATGAAAAGGCTCCGCGATTCGTGCGGGGCTATTTTTTTCGTTTAGACCCAGTGCTGGATCACCCGCACGCGGTCTCGCAGCGTCTCTTCCGGCACCAACTCCTCACCCAGGCGCGGGGCCAGCAACATTTGCTCGAGCATGGCGCCGCCCAGCTTCTCCAGGTCCGCGTCGCCGCCGGCAAAACGGTCTGGCCCCATCATTGCAGCGAACTTTTCTTCGGGCCGCAGGCTCTGGGCCAAGGTCATGGCGATCACCAGGCCTTGGGTCAGGTCGACCGCCTTCATGTGGAAACCTGGCTCACCGCGCAGCCGGTCGTCAAGGCGGTGGTCGCCGAGCGACGCCGCCGTTTCGCGGATCATCGCGTCGATGTGGCGCGGCTGGATTCTGATGTCCGCGATCGCTTCGTTGAAAGTAGTGTTTTGCATGGTTATACCTACCTGAAGAAAAATCGGCGGCGTCGCGATAAGCGACGCCGCCCGTTGGTAGCGCCCGCTGGCGCCGTTACCCGGTCGTGCTCATCAGCGGTTGCTGAAGCTCTCGCCGCGCACGGCGTCGGCGTCGTCGTAATTTTCCACGATGCGGGCGCCGCGCGTTACGCGCACGACGTCGCCGTGGCGCATGTCACCAGCCGTTACGCGGGCTTGCGACAGATTATAGGAATGCGCGAAGTAGTGGACATCGTAGCCACGCTCGCCCATGTGCCGCACGGCGTTGACAAAAGTGCCGCGCGCAGTGTTGTAATCGCTCTGCGCCTGGCGCTGCTGCGCATCGGCGGCGCTCAGTTTTTGCTGCACCCCGCGGTTCCCCGCGTCGAGCGCTGCGTCGTCTTCCGCCTGCTCGGATGCGTAAATGGCACGCGCATAGCCATCGCGAGCTCTCAGGAAGGCACCTTCCATCCCGATCAGTTTGCCCATGCGCTCTTCCGACATCTGCGTGGTGCCGCTCTGGAGCGAGAGCTGGCGCTCCGGCAGGCGTGTGTACGACGCATCGGGCAACGCCCCGCGCGAATAGACGGTGACTGCCGCAGCGCTGGGCATGCGGGTGTTGCTCCAACCCGACGAAATGACCGGACCGAAGGAATCGTTGTTGATGGAGCGACCGCGCTGCGGCTGTAGCGATCCCGATTGCACGGCTTCGGCCGCCCAGACGCCGGCAGCTGCGCCAGCGACGGTGGCGGCCTTTTTCCCGTTCCCGCCGCCGATCTGGCTGCCGAGCGCGCCGCCGACCACGCTGCCGACGACGTCGAGCGCGGCGCGTGCGACGTTATTGCCGCTCTGGGCGTGTGCCGGCGCCGGCGCTGCAGTCAGGCCGAGCACCAGGCTGGCGATTGCGGCTGTCGCAGCTGCGGTCATGCGCTTCGAGATCACTTCATGCCGCGCCACCTGGACAGCGGTATCGGACATGGCCGCGGCGAAGGCAGAGGCAAAAGCGCGGGATGGTTGCTTGGACATTACCTGTTCCTCATATGTGGTTTGGACGCCTCGATCCTACTCGCGGGCATCACGCGTGGTTGCAACATCTACCGGCGCCGACAATCCGGGGCGTGGTTGCACCAACAATACCTGCGAGCAACTTCTGTTCTGTATTATAGTCATTCCATCGAAATCATAACGAGGAACCAGACAATGTTTTTCCGAAACGCACAGATCTACCGCCTGCCCGCCGGCTACGACATGACGGCCGAGCGCCTGAGCGAACTCCTGGCGTCCCAAGTCTTTCGCCCGGCGACCAGCGCCGAACTGACAACGTCCGGATGGGTGCCGCCGACCAAGGATGGCAACCTGGTGCGCACCGTGAACAAGCAGCTGCTGATCGCACTACAGACGGAGAAGAAGCTGCTGCCGGGTTCGGTGATCACCCAGGTCGCTAAAGCCAAGGCCGCCGAACTGGAAGAGCAGCAGGGCTTCCCGGTCGGACGCAAGGCGATGAAGGAACTGAAGGAACGAGTGGCCGACGAGCTGTTGCCGCGCGCCTTCAGCATCAATTCCGTCGTGCATACCTGGATCGACCCGGTCAACGGCTGGATGGTGGTCGACGCCGCCAGCCCGGCGAAGGCGGACGACGTGATCAAGCTGCTGCTGAAGGCCGTCGACAAGATGCCTCTGGAATCGCTGCGCGTGCAGCGCTCACCCGTCGCCGTGATGACCGGCTGGCTGGAATCGGACGAGGCGCCGTACAACTTCACGATCGACCAGGATACTGAACTGCGCGCCACGGGCGAAAGCAAGGCAGCCGTCCGCTACGTGAAGCACTCGCTGGACCCGGAAGACGTCCGCCGCCATATCGCCGCCGGCAAGCAGTGCACACGCCTGGCCATGACCTGGAACAGCCGCATTTCCTTCGTGCTGACGGACTCCCTGGCCATCAAGAGCATGAAGGCTCTGGACGTCATCAAGGAAAATGAAGCGGTCACCTACAGCGACGACGAGCGTTTCGACAACGACATGATGCTGATGACCGGCGAGCTGGCGAAGATGATGGCCGACCTGGTCGAGGCGCTGGGCGGCGAAGCTAAGGCGTGATCGGTGCCGATGGGCGGTCAGCCGCCGGCCTCCCATCGGTCATCATGTAGAGCGCCGGACCGGCTTTCCTTGGCCGCCGGCGCTATTGGACATGCTTTCTCCTGGCGCCAGCTACCGGCCGGCGGTCGGGCGCGATCGGCGGGAGGCAAGGTAGGCAGATTGATGGCGCGAGATGTATTCGGGAGTAAGTGGGCTGGGCGCGACCAGGAACCGATTCACGTGGGCCATGAATTCCTCAAGGTTGTAGCAGACTGCCGTGTAGTAGCCCGAGGCACCCATGACCTGCAGCCAATCGTCCTGCTGCTCGGTGGTCGTGTTCTTCCCCACCTTCATCTCGATCGCAAGCCCGGACCAGCCGTTGTACGGCAGCGGCAGCAGGACGTCGAGGACACCAGGCTTCACGCCCATTGCCTTTAACTTGCCAGCGGCTCCGCGCGGCCGCTTGCCGCCATTCGGCACATGGATGACCCATTCAAGGATCGGATGTGCCGGCCGCATGAGCTCGATCCATTCGAAGCAGCTGATCTGCAGCTCGTCTTCGCTGACCTTCATCGGCACGGGGACTCGGCTCGACCTGCCCCCGCCTGCAGACTTTCGCGGTGCTGAAGCGGGCGCCGGGCCGGGCGCGGCCACCGCAGGCGCCACGCTCGCCTGCGCACCAACGCTCGCCGAGACGCCGCGAGTGCGCGCCACCAGCTGCTGAAGATCGTCCTCGCCAAGGCGGAAACCGCGGCTCACGTCGACTCCTTCGTGCCGAAGGCGACACGAACCATGCGCGCGTGGATGCGCGCCTCCCCATCGTCCATCAGCAGGGCTGCGATATGCGCAGGCAGACCTTCTTCACGCACCAGGTACCCGACATTCAGGCCAGGCTTCGCGCCGTCATGAACCCAGGTCATGCCGTCGGCATCCGTGCCCCGGCCGCTCTGGGCGTATGGGAACCAGCCTTGCCCGAAGAAATATGGCGTACTGGGAAGGTTCAAGGGCGTGGAGCTCTTGCGCAACTGCCAGAAGCCTGGGTCGTACAGGTCGTCGCCAATCTGGACAGCCCAATGCATCGGAAACTCCCCGTCGATCTGCCGGTGATCGTGCTTCCACCCGATGTGAACGAGGGATTTGCCGTCGTCCATGTGGGCCGCCAGCTCGACGAGGACGGGACGCACCCGCGTGCCCGGCAAGATCTCGTGCAGGGCGGCGGCGGCGATTCTGGCTGCGCGATGACAGGCGCCGCGCCACCGATTGTTGCCACCGAAGACGGCGGACATGTACAGGTCTAAGGCTTCGTCGAAGCATGCAATGGAGCGACTATCCATATTTTCCCGGTTGATATTTGCGAGAATGTGTTTCGTTTCGTTACTATGGTACAGCACAGGAAAGCACTCTCACAAACTTCAGCAGGAAGCATCATCATGTTCGAACGACCAGATTGGACCCTTTTCCGCAGCCTCGGCACCTTGGGCCAAAAGGCCGGCGTGCCCCTCCGACGCCTCGCCGCGCTCGTGGTCAAAGAGCTCGCCGATAATGCCCTTGACGCTGGCGCTAATGCACGGGTGGAGCGAGACGGCGACTGGATCTACGTCGAAGATGACGGGCCAGGCCTGCCGGCCGATCCAGTGACAATCGCCCGCCTGTTCTCTATCCAGCGCCCGCTCACGTCTTCGAAGATGGTGCGCGTCCCATCCCGTGGCGCCCTGGGGAACGGCCTGCGGGTCGTGTCCGGCGCGGTGCTGGCGTCCAGTGGCGACCTTTTTATCGAGACTGGTGGCCAGCGGTTTGACGTCCGACCACTGGACGATGGTACCAGCCAGGTGAAGCAGACTCCAGCACCCGCGCGGCGCACAGGAACGCGTATCGGCATCCGGCTCGGTGCCGGCGTCCCGGTTGCTGACGACGCGCTGTCCTGGTCCGAAATTGCCATCGCATTCGCAGACCTCGGCAAGACCTACAAGGGCAAGACCTCGCCGTGGTGGTACGACGCCGAGAGCTTCTTCGAAATGTGCAAGGCTGCGGGCGCCCGTCCGCTAGCTGACCTCTGCGAAGTTTTTCGCGACGTCACCCACGCTGCGGCGGCCGGCCTGGTGGGCTCGATGCAATCGGACGACGTGACGCGCGACCAGGCGCAGAAGTTGCTCACCCTGCTGCGCGAGCGATCTGCCGCGCCGAAGCCGGCGGCTTTGGGCAAGATTGGCGAGCTGGCCGATATGTCGTATGCCCACGCCTCGGGCGAAATCAACGTCGGCGCCAGCTTGCCGGCGCGCCTGCCATACAGCATCGACGCCTTCGTCGAAATCAAGGAGGAAGGCGAAGACGACAACGTCATCGTCTTGGTGAATCGCACACCCATCACTGGCGACGTCAATGTGATCCGCCAGAAAGCGCACCAGATCGGCGTCATCGGCTGCGGCCTGCGCCACATCTTCGAAGTTGGCCGCAAGCCGGTGCGGATCGTCATCAACGTGACAACGCCCTACATGCCCATCACCACCGACGGCAAGGAACCTGACCTGCAGCGCTACCTCGGGCCGCTGTCGACCGTGATCGAGAAGGCCGCGAAAAAGGCCAAGCGGAAGGAGAGCGGTTCAGTAGTCCGGGTGTCGCAGAAAGACGTCATCCTCTCCAACATGAAGGACGCGATCGCCAAGGCCAGCGGCAACGCGAAGTTCCGCTACTCGCTTCGCCAGCTGTTCTACGCCGTCCGCCCCTACCTGCTGGAGCAGCTCGGCAAGGAGCCCGACTACAATTATTTCGCACAGATCGTGACCGATATCGAGGCGGAGCTAGGCGCCGACCTGCCTGGCCTGTACCGGGACGCCCGCGGCGTCATCTACCATCCGCACACTGGCCAGGAGATCCCCCTGGGGACGCTGAACGTCGAGAAATACGAGCGGCCCGAATGGACGTTCAACAAGATCCTGTACTCAGAGAAGGAAGGCTTCTTCGGCATCTTGAAAGACACGGGCTGGCCCGAGCGAAACGATTGCGCCCTGTTGACCAGCAAGGGGTTCGCATCGCGCGCGGCGCGCGACGTTCTGGACCTGATCGGGCAGACGCAAGAGGAGATCTACTTCTTTTGCATCCACGACGCCGATGCATCGGGCACGCTGATCTACCAGGCCCTCACGGAGGCGACGCGCGCGCGCGGTGCACGCAAGGTCCACGTAATCAACCTGGGCCTCGATCCCTGGGAAGCCTTGGACATGGACCTGCAGGTCGAGACGTTCCGCGAGATGGGCGGCAAGCGCGATCGCCAGCTGCCGGTCGCCGAATACGTTCCGGAGCGCTGGAAGGAATGGCTCCAGACGCAGCGCGTTGAGCTCAACGCGATGACCTCGCCCGAGTTCGTGCGCTGGCTCGATAAGAAGTTCGAAGAACACGCCGACAAGGTGGTGCCGCCCCAACAGGTGCTGCGGGAAGAACTCGATGGGCAAACCCGGCTCCAGCTGGAGCGCCTGCTGGCGGCCGAGATCTTGGCCGCGGGCGGGTTCGATCAGCGCGTCGAAGCCGCAATGGCCGCCGCTCGCGAAAAGACTAAAGCACTGGACCTCGACCAGATTGTGCGGCACGGGCTGGACAAGACCCCCGAACACCGTTGGGACAGGCCTCTGGGCTCGACGGCTGCCGACATCGCCGCCGGCGTCCTCAACTCTTAAAGCGAAGGCCGTGAGATGCCTTCAGTGCATTTCGTGGCCTTAACCCGCTGGCGCTTCTGCAATGGAAGCGTCGAGTGAATCCAGCTTTTCGTAGAGAGCGTCGATCTCTTCCTGCATATCGCGACATTCTTCCTCGTTCGCGCCCATCTCGTCTGCGAGCAGCTTCGCACGAGCGAGCAGCGCATCACGACCTGGCGGCGCCGGGGTCGCGTCCGCGCGCCGGTACAACTCGTCGATCTCCGCTTGCGTTGCCCGGCTTTCTTCGTCGATGCCGTCCATCTCCCCGGCCAGCAGGGCGATCCTCGCCTGCAGCTCCTCTCGCGTTGGCGCTTGCGCGCCGTCCACTATCAAGGCCTCGGTCATATCAGTCTCCCTGTGGCCGGCAGCCGGCGCATTACGTGGTCGGCGACCGCGGCGCACGTCACATCAGTGTCGCTCAAGCAGCACAATGCTCAGTGCCCAAACCGCTGCAAGAATTCCCCCAGCCCTTCACGGTGCAAGGATTCATCGGCCATCAGCTCTGCATACCCTTCCCCGCAGAACGCTTCGCGGTCCTTGTACAAGTCGACAGCCGGGCACTCGCATTCGGCGCAATGGACGAAACCATAGAACGCGATCAGCGCGGCAGCGATGCCGAGGTTCATCATTTCACGGTCGCCCAAGCACTCTTCAGCTTTGAACTGGCAGTAAATAGCCGCGCGCTTCGGATCCACATCGCCAGTCCGGCGTTCGACAAAGACGTCTTGATTACCGATGTCGTAATGGTGCGTGATACGCACGGCTTTTTCATTCACGTTCGGCGGCAAGGGATTGTCAGCATGTGCGGCCGGGTCCAGAGCAGAGGATTGCAGGTCACTATCGTTCATCTCGTTTGTCCATTCCAAATTTGTACGTCGATCCGTTCTTTCGAGCCGACGGGCGTCACTGGCCGGCCGGGCTCGATTATCCGTGGCGATGCTCGCCGTGGTTGCCCCTACCGAGGGACTTCGGCGCCCTCTTCCTCCCCATCGAATCCAGCTACGACCTGAGAGAAGTAAGAGCCGAGATCTCCTGCACTGCGCTTCGACCACAGCGCCACCTCTTCAATCAGGGCTTCCTGCTCCTGACGGTCGCTGCCTTCCCAGTCCGCCAGCACCAGGCCATGAAATTCCAGCACGTCGACGAGCTGCACGCCGACAATCTCTTTTCGGCCGTCCGCTCGGCTTTCCAACTCGACGACGAAGTCGGCCGGGCCGCCGCCGGCGCCGAGAGTTGCCGGGGCGCGAGCCGACTGCGCGGGCCCTGAAACTACGACAGAGGGGACGTTCGACTCGAGGAGTTCAGCCGCGTAGCGCTTCATGTCCCCGCGCTCGCGCCGCGAAGAAAGCGCGCATTCCAGGACGTGCTGCTCGCGCGCTGCAAGAGGCACCTGCTCCCAGCTCGCTTCATCCAGACCGTGGAATTGCAACACCCTCGTCATCGAGAGCGCAAACGTCCATTCCTCACCGCTGGCCCCGACCAGGCGCACCCGGAAGTCTGGCGCGCGGCCAGGATCGGCGGCCAGGGCCTTGGCGTAAGACGCCCAGTCGTCATGACCGTTCTCGGCCGCCAGCTGCGCCAGAGCCGCCGTATAGGACTTGGCTTGCCCTGCACGCCTCCTCCTCTTCGCCTCCTGCCTGGCGAGATCCACGTCGCGATCGCTCATCGGTCTTACCTCGGCGCCGCGCTGTTCGAATCGTCTGCCTCTGCGAGGTCGTCGACGTAGGAGGTGACGAAATGATTGGCACCGTTGGGGGCCGCCGCTGCAGCAGTCGAGGCCTTCGCAATCCTTCGGAGGGATGCGATATCCATGCGCATGCAGTCGATGCGGCTGTTGATGTCACAGGTGTCGCGAAAGAACGCCTCCTGCACCGGGATCAGAGCTTCAATGTCGGCGCGCTCGGCCGCGTCGATATCCTGCGCACACTCCGCGGTCTCCCATGCGCGTGCGCGCTGGGCAAGCGTGGACTCGAACACGATCAGTGCTGCAGCCGTGTGGCCAAACGTGCGGGCTTTGATTTCGGACATGGGAGGAATCTCCGGCTGTGTTGGTCCGGCGATTATCTGGAAACACCCCAGGCGTGGTTGCAAGATCGACCACGTGGCATCTACGTCACCCGGAACACTCGGGCTGCGCAATTCCTTTGCGTGAGATGCGTTGCAGCTCTACAATGACTGGATGCCTGTCCAGTCCTATCGCGCATGCTTTTCTCGATCGCCGCGCCCACCGCGCGGCTCAGCCTTGCGCGCGCGCGAGGGTACGCTGCGCCGGTAGATCCGCTCGGCTGCAGCGCTCGCGCGGACAGTAGCAACCCAGGCGGAAATAGGAGAAATGCATGCGTGACGGCGACCTGAACCTGTTCGAAGCGACTTCGTCATTCCTGGCGATGTCCCCGACGATCGCTCGCGACGATTTGGCGGCCATCGTGGCGTGGATCGCTTCGAAGCGGAATTCCGAACACACCCAGCGCGCTTTCGGCTTCGAGGCGCGCCGCTGGCTCGCCTGGCTGATGTGGACGAAGGCGGGTCAGCCGTTCACCCGCTGGCTCGACAAGGCCACCTCGTTGGACGCGGCGGCCTACTCGCATTTCTTGGCCGGGCCGAAGGAGATCTCGATGCCGCAAGAGGTGCTGGACCGGGCCGGCCTCGAGCGCCAGCCGTTCAAGCCCGCGCCGCTGGCGTCGGCCAGCGTCGACCGTGCCGTCAGCGCGCTCAAGGCGATGTACGCCGACATGATCGAGATGCACCTGGACGGCGGGTACCGAATCGAGCGCAACCCCTTCAACCGCCTGAAGGTCAGCTCGATCATGAAGAAAGCCTCGCCGCGTAAGAAGGCCCTGTCGGCGCTGGAGCGGGGTTACATCGACGAAGCGCTGGAAGAAGTAAAGCGCGAGGGGCAGGTGCTCGAGTACCACCAGCAAAAATGGACTTGGACCGCCCTACTTTGGGCCGCCCTGCGGCGGCACGAGCTGGCGCAAGCGGTGGCCGGAGACGTCTACCAGGACAACGACGAAGACGGCGAGCTGACCTGGATGCTGGACGTGTGCGGCAAAGGTAACGTCGAGTCCACAATTCCGCTGGCCGACCAGTTCATAGCGGGGATGCGCGAGTACCGGCTCGCCCGTGGCTTATCCGCGCTGCCGGCGGCCAGCTACCAAGGCAAGGACACCACGCCCCTGATCCTTCCCATGCGCGGCCCCATGCGGAACGTGCACCCTGAGACGATCAACAGGACTGTCAAGAAGCTTCTCGACCGCGCGGCCCAGATCGCGATGGCGTCGGACAATCCAGCCGCGGCTGGGCGACTTGAAAGCTTCGCGTCCCACTGCGCGAGGCACACCCAGGTGACCATGATCGTCGACGCAACCGGGGACATCACGCTGGGGCAAGAGATAGCGAGGCACGGCTCCATCACCACGACGCGCCGCTACAAGGCAAAGTCGGTTTCCAGGCTCAAGCAGGCCCTCAAGGACGTAGCCACCAGGTAGATCCCGGCGCCGGGCGCAACCACGTCCGGCGGCCTACGGCAACATGATCGCGTGTCCACGACCGCGATCGCCATGTACCTTGACCAGTTCCAGCCACCACCCCCGATCCTAATCGGCCATTACCTGGGCCTGTCCCTCTACGCCGAGGGACAAGGCTTCGCCTTACCACGCGTTCGCGACATGCTCACCGAGGATCCGGACAGGTACTCGGACTTATGCGGCAGCACCGTAGGCCTCATCATGCCGCTGCTCGACTGGCGCGGCCAGAAGCTGCCGTTCTGCGTCACCGCATGCATCGACGACCAGGTGGTGGCCGCCGCCTGGGCCGGCACCATCACCAGCCGCGAAACAGGCGCCCAGGGCTGCAACATCTCTTTCGGCGTGCGCCCAGCATTCGGCGGAAAAGGCTTGGCCACGATCTTGAGCGCCGTCGCGTACCAGCAGTGCCTGGCCGACGCGCAGCACCTGGAATTCGTCAACGTGCAGACCGAAGCGGGAAACCTCGGTGCGCGCGCGATCGCCACAAGACTTGAGCTTCGCCGCGCCCCAATGTTCGATCGGGAGACGCGCGGCCGCGCGCCACGGCTCTACGTCACTTGCCGCGCCCCGGCCGACGTAGTAACTGCCCGGTGCATCGAGATCGTCACCGACGCCGGCGTCGATGTCCAGCTGCTACTTCCCCGTTTGACAAGCCGCCGGTCGACTGAAGTGCAACCACGCGCCTCGCTCCAGCCTAGTATCGCCGCGTTACTCCCACCGTTCAAAGGATCCAACATGATGACTTCCCCCTTCCCGATCCCGAAGGCACCACCTGCTCCGGCTCTCGTCGCCGCCATGACCGCGCGCACCGATAACGAAGCCTTGCGAAATGCCCTTGCCGGGCCGCACGGCCTCCTCCCAGGCATCGCCCTGATCGAGAATCAGCTGACGACCTCGACGCGAGCTGCCCCGGCAGATGCCCCGTTCCCCCTCGTGGGTGAGGAAGCGCGCATCTACCACGAAGGCGCCATATCCGCATATGTCCACAGCCTCGAAATGGTCTCCAGCGACTGCGTGCGCGAGCTGTTCAATTCCTTGGGACCGGTACCCGGCGACGAGGCGGCGCTGGTCGCCCAGAACCAGCTGATGGCGGAGACGCTGTTCGGCAAGTGCGGTGTCACCAGTGGGGCTGACGTCATCGAAAAATGCCTGCGGGTGGCCACTCGCGCCGGACACGCTGACGCCCCCTTCCCGATGAATGCGGCGCAAGGCGCTGTCTGGCACCAGGCGCAACGCACCGCCTATCAGTACGTGCTGGAGATGCTGTGCACTGACCGCCTGAAGCAGCTGGCGCCGCAGTTCGCTGCCCTGGTCTTCCAACCAGACGCCCCTGACCTGGCGGACGACGACGTGCCGGCCGCGCCAGCGATGTGAGGAGCACAAACCATGCAGAACACCGCTACCCATCAAGAACAGTTCATCGTCAGCGTCGGCACGGCCGGCGCCCAGGAGGTCGATACTTCGACCATGCGCGCGGGGATCGAGCACGGCATCAACATCGCCCGCAACGAGGGTATGCTGACACCGCTCGCAGATGAATCCACCGAAATCGGCGCGATCCGCGTCGCGGCGCCGGTATCGCCCTCGGCGGCTCTCCTGCTCATGTTGGAATCGGTCATAGCTGACACACCCGCAGCTCGGCGCGCCGTCGAGATGGCGGTCGCCTCTATCGTGCGCCAGCATGCGCGCGACCGCGTTGTGATCCTGACCGACGACGAACGGGAGCACCTCATTACCGGCGTGATCGAAACCCGGAAGGCCTGGCAGTCCAGCGGCGAGGATGACTGGATCGGCGATGTCGTCCAACACGGCTATGACGGGTACGCAGCCGAGCCCGACATCGGCCTGATCGAAAACGCCTTCTGCGACCAGCCAGTCTTCCGCCACCTGCCCGACGATGCGTCGCGCCTCGCCGTGCTTCGGATCCTGGCCAAGCCCGCGGTACTCGACGTGATCTGCTCCGACGAGCGCAATCAGCCCGTCCATGATCTCGAAGAATTCGATCAGGAGGTGAACCGCGCGGTTGGGCCAATGACCGCCGCGGGACGCAGATCACGGCCGGAGGATACGCTGGAAGCCCTGCAGTTGCACGGCCTCATCCTCCAGCAGCTGCAGGACCGGCTCGGCAGCCAAGAAGCCGATGAAGAAGGCGACGTAGCGGAAACGCCGCGCGGCTGATGCTGATCTTCGACGAGGGCCGGCCGGCTCGCCCGGCCGCCGCTGCAACCACGCCCTCAGGCACCTCCCGGCTGCCATATAATCGCAATATCAAATCGCCCACAGCCGCACAACATTATGTTCATCGTCCCCGACACCCCGCCCCACATCACCTGCGTCGACTTTGCCGTCGCTCGCGCCGGCGCGACGCGCCCCGAGACCAAGCGCTTTCTTTACGACCCGGAAGAGAGCGTGACCGGCGTTTCGCTAAACGATTCTGGCATGGATTTCAACCAGTACCTGCGCACGCTGGCTGCAGACGAGGCCATCACCTCGGCAAACGTGTCGATTTCGTTCGACCACGGCGTTCGCCCTGTTCTGGCGGTCCCGATCAAAGGTGCCTGCCCTCACCTGGATAACGTCGGAGCGTTGGTTGGCATGGTGGCCAACATGATGCAGGAAAGCGGTGAGTTCCCGAATGCCACACCCGAAAACGACGCGATCTACCACCTGGCGGTGCTGACTGGCCGGACCGTGGAAGCACCGGCATCCCCGGCTCAGCGCCCATAAGCGCATTTCTCAGACCGAAAAAAACGGGCCGGAGGGTTGATCCCCCGGCCCGTTTTGCTTTGTACCGACTTTACTGGGCCTGCTTGGCGAAGTGCTTGAGCAACTGGTCGGCCGGAATGGCGCCTGGCACGCGATCGCCATTCGGGAAGAAGATCGATGGCGTGCCGTGAACCCGGTATTTCGCGGCCATCGCGCCGTTGCGCGTGAGCGGCGTCTCACACTCAGCTGCAGGTGACGGCAACGGCTTACCGTTGAGCATCCAGTCGGTCCATGTCTTCGCCGGATCTTCCGAGCACCAGATCGCTTTCGCCTTGACGGTCGAGTCCTCTCCAAGCATGCCGACCAGGAACACGTAATGCGTCGAGTCGCTCATTTCGTCGAGCGTCTTCGTAAGCCGCTTGCAGTATCCGCAGTTCGGATCTTCGAAGGTGACCAAGACGTGCTTCCCGTTGCCGCGGACGATCTTGATCGCATCCTTCAACGGCAAGTCTGCAAATTTGTAGCCAGCCAGCTCGTTCATCCGCTTTTCCGTGTAGTTCGCGTTGTCCTTGGTGGCGAACACCTGCGCGCCCAGAAGAATGTATTCCCCTTTCGCGTCGGTGTAGAAGATCTGGCTTTCGGTCTGCACTTCATACAGTCCAGCGATCTTCGACGGCCCGATCTTCACGACGTCCAGCTTCGTCACCGTCTTCACCGATTTTTTTACCGCCTCGAGGTCTGGCGAAGCGTGTGCTGCCTTAACCGACAGGACGGATATTGCCACCGCAATGGCTGCGCGGCGGACGAAGGATAGGTTCAGCATGTGGAGATTTTCGAAGTGGGAAATTAATGGAATCGGGCACTCAGCACTTGTTCGCTGACCCCGTCGATGCGTGCGACGTCGACCTGTACAAGTAACAGGCCCTCGTGGTGGGTACGGATGCGCTTGAGGACCGCTGTACTGCAGGGATTCTCGGCCGAGCCCAGAACCTCGACGGCGCCGTCGGAGCCTGTGATTTCGATAGCACCGGCTGACGTGACGAGCGAGCGCTTGATCGGCAACCTACCTTCGCGATGCTCTAAAACAACAAACGGCGTCTCCGCTTGAGCGGTGAATTCGAAGTAGTCGACTGGAGTTTTGTTCGTATTTGTGGACATGAGGCAATAGTTCTGCTGGACAACCTAATGATATATCATTAGACTCTAGTTACGCATCTTGCCCATAATACGCAACAAAGTTCTTTCAGGCAACACCTCGAATGCAACACGACTCCCTTCACAACACGATACGCAGCCTCGACGGCATGAGCGACGCACAGATTGCTGCGCTCACGTTCCCGAAGGAAGGACTGCGGATTTCGACGCCGCTTGTGATCCAGGAGCGTTACGCCGGCGCCACAAAGTTGCCGCCAGGTCCGCCGAATGGGCTCGAAAAGCGAAAGGACGGCAGCTTCGAGATCACCAGGGTCGCAATCGTCCGCGTGCAGCCTGATGAATACCGCCTGTTAGCGGCAGAGATGCTGAAAAAGGCGACTAGGCAGAGCCTCGGCATCGGCCTCGGCAGCGGTCTGGTTGTTGCAGTTGCAGCCTTCGTCGCGATGCTGTGGTGGCAAAAGAACGTGAATTCGCTCGGGCAAATGGCCCCGGCACCCTGCCTTGTCGCGGGTATCGAAAAGACCTCTGTCAGCTGCCGCATGGGCGAGCAAACAGTGCAAGTCGCCATTGGCAAATATTTCCCGGACGGCCGCTATCTGCTCGACGCGGTTGATCCAGTTCACCGCGGGTTCACCGCAACCCGCATTACTGATCGCCGGACCGTCGTATTCCAGGCCGATCCAAAACTCGTCACACCTCAACCAGGAGCTCTTCAAAAATGAACCATTCGGACCTCAGCCTCGGCAGCATGCCGTCTCTCGACACTCCACACGTGCATGCACAGCCTGGCGCTCAGCACGGGCACCAGAACAACGCCGGCACGCCTCCCCCGCGCGTGACGAACTTCAACCCCGGCGGCAACCCGAACGAGTCGAGCTTCGCTGAACACGTCGGCAAGGGCACGACCGCCGAGGTGCTGTGCGACACCCTCGACATCAGCATGGCGATCGGCGTGGAAGATGTCATCGAAGGCAATATTCGCATCGGCGGCAAAAAGAGCCTCGTGATTCGCGGCACGGTCGTGGGAAGCATCGAGTGCGCCGGCCGCATTCTCATCATGCCGGGCGGTCAAGTGCAAGGCCACATTCGCGCGGCCGCCCTGTGGATCGAAGGCGACGTGGGCGTGAGCGGCAAGCCAGCCAACGTCGACGTCGGCGACCTGCACCTGGGCATCAACTCGAAAGTCATTGGCGACTGCACCTACGACACCTTGAGCGTTGCCGTCCCGAACCGTGGCGTCCGCGGCCAGATGATCCCGCGTTCGGAAGCGGATCATGCGTAAGATCCGGCACACGCCATCGCGGCCGCATATGGCGCAGCGCGTCATCGCGCTGGCCTTGCTGGCGTCGTTTTCTGCCTGCTCGCACGGTGGAGAGCCCCGCCACTCCTTCGCCAAGGAAGAACAGCAGCTGTCGGCGCGCGCCGCCGCTTCTGCCCACAGTGCTGCTCTCCAGGGTCCAACGGAACGATCGAAACATGGAGTGATCCGTACTGCGGAAGCGTTACCGGAGCCCGATACCGCTCGCCAGGAAACCGCAGCGGCTCCTACGCAGGACATCGCCACCGCCGACACCCACTCGCCGCGAACCACTTCCCCGCGGCATACCGGCGCTGCGCCCGAAACTGGCCCGGAGCTACCGCACCCCCGACTGGAGGGAACGATGACGCTGGAGCAGGAGCCTGCCCCCGCACAGGTTGCCGTGTCGTCGCCGACGCCTGCCCTGCCGCAGCCAGCTCCCCAGCACCAGGAATCTGCGTATTGGCCCCTGTATATCGGCGCTGGCATCGCGGCCTTGTCGATCCTCGCTCTTGCCCTGCTCCGGCGCCGTGATCGCAAAGCATCGCAGGTAAAGCGTGACGCCGAGCTCGCGCGCGTCGAGGAGCAAGAGCGTACGGCAGCTGCCGCACGTGAAGAGGCTCAGCGACTGGAGCAACAACGTGCCGCTCAGGCCGCTGCCGAGGCTGCTGCAGAGGAAGCCGCCGAGCAAGAGCGCGCGCGAGCGGCCGCAGCCGCCGCACGTGTCCAGGCTCAGATCAAGGCCGACCCACGGATCGAAGCTGCGCATCGCCTGTTCGACCTGCTGCACCGCGCCGAGCGCGACGTCGAGCCCTTCCTGCAGCTGCTCGATGAGGCCGCCCCACATGACACCACCACCAGCGCATCGCGGGAAGTCGTCGCATCGTGGCACGAATCGATGCTCAGCACTCGCAACCGCTTGTCGGAGGCCCTCGCGCGACACAACGCACCTGTCGACATGCCGCTCGTCGAGCCGGCTACGGACCTGCCGGACGCGATGAGCCGGCTGATTGATCATGCGGCGCGGATGAGCGCGCTGATGGTCGCCCAGCAGCAGGAAAACTCCGCCATTCTCCATTGGTCTCGCCAGCTCCCCGGTGCACTGATCCAGCTCTTCTGGCGGGCGCAGACGGCGCGATACACGTCGACCCTTCCGCAACTGCCGAAGGTTCCGGATACCCCGGCTCCTGGCACCGTCGCGCCGGCCGCGCCGGTAGCTGCAGCGCGCCCGGCGCGAGTACAGGACAAGGCCATCCAACAAGCTCTTCGTGGTGGTCAAAGCCATGCCCTCCGTGCTTAGTAAAGCCGATGCCGCGGCCCCTGTGCGAGCCACACAGGTCGCTTGCGCGCAGGCGGACCGGGAACCTATCAGCACGCCCGAGGCGGCCGCACTGATGGGCTTTTCGGAGGCCACCCTGCGCAATTACGTGTGGTTGAACTCGCTCTCCAGCGAGGAACGTGCCATCCGTAAGCTACAGGTGCCGCCGGCCGGTTTGCCGGTACCGACCCGAAAGAGCGGGCGACTGCTCTGGCCAGTGGCGGAAGTGTTGAAGTTCGCCGAACAGAAGTCGAAAAGCACTCCGTAATGACCGAGTTCAATCGCTACTGGGCCGAAGATGCACTTGGGGAGTCGTACGCGCCCCAGGACTACCGGTGGATGAAGTCGTCCCGCCGCGCTGGCATGCTCCTTGGCGGCGTCACCTGCGTGCTCACCACGGGTGCGCTGCTGGGCGCAGCGGTCTATCACCTGGTCGACCCTGCTCCCCGCGTTTCCATATCGTCCTACGAAATAGAATTGGCCTCGACGCAACCGCCCGCGCCAGCGCCGTCACCGCCCAAGGCCACCCCAGAATCGAATAAGGAACTTGGCCGCCGGGTACCAGCCGATCCGCCCCAGCTCGCGTCTACCGCAACAGGGAAGCCGGACTTATCACGTGGTGCGGCGGCAGCGCCGGCGATAGTCGCCGCCAAGGTTGATCACACGACAAAAGCACCAGCTGCTGGCGCCGGTATCGTGCCAGCCGCGCCCCAGGCGAAAGCCCCGCTCACGGCGACAACACCAGCGCCAGGCCCAGTAGCTGGCTCGGCACCAGCCGTCGCCGATCGCAATGCGCTGGCTCCTAGCGTGCCGGACAAGCGCCAGCCGGCCAAGCCGCCCGATGCCTCGCCCTCTGCAAAGCCCGAGGCCGATACCAGGATCGGATTGAGCAAGGCAGCCGAAAGCAAGCCAACCGACATCGCAAGCGGCGAGAAGCTCGGAATCCGAGAGGTCCTGCCTGACGGGATCATCATGCAGAACGGGCGCCGGATCAAGAATGGATCATCACTGCCCAACGGCGAGATCCTGATGGGCACCGACGCCACAAAGGGTATGGTCGAGACGGATCGGCGCGTCCTGGTACTGACTCCCTAACTGCTGGCGTTGCTCGCCGGGCACGGCGCCAAACGTACGCGATTACTGGACCCGTGACCGCCTCGATCGGCGTGACCGTCAGCGACACTTCGTACTCGCCCGCATCATTTCTGACAGTGCGGGCCAAGCTTACTGCAGTCGATCCCGGCCGGTCCGTGCGCACCTTTGTATTGAAAATCGGCTCCGGGTCCGACGCCAGCAGCAACTCGGCCATGCGCGCCACCGGCAGCACAGGGGACAGCGTGGCCATGCTTGCCAGCCCGTCGACTGGCGACATGGTCGTGGCGCTCTTGGAAGCCTTCGCGGCCGCGATCGCCCAGCCGCTGGCGCCACCGATCAGGATGCCGCCAATGAGCGCCGCCACTACGCGATAAACCTGGCTGATGTGCTTAATCGCGATCTCCACCCGACGTACTCGGCGGTCTTCTCGACCAGAGCCTGCGCTTCGGCCACACTCATATCCTTGAAAGAAGCGCAGTGAAAGACCTGCAGTTCGTCGTAGCGCTCTTTGTCCGGCTCCTACCCAAGATCTCGGCCCGGCACCGATCCAGATCGCAAACGCTGAAGAACGAGCCCAGGGCCCTCTGCAGCCGCCGCTCGAAAACCATCCTGCTCCACCCTTTCAACTGGCAACCCTCCGGTACCGAATGCGTTTTATCTTCATGGCTTGACCTGATCCTTCGTTTTGTTCGAAATTTCTAGTTGGGCGAATTCCACCAGCGCCCGGAGGAACCTAGTTCGCGGCGTTGGCGTGCCCCAGGTGAGCAGACGAGCGTCTCGCAGCGAGGGGCATGTAAGGCTGCCGGTGCAGATCATGGAGCCGCTGCAGCTCCTGCAGGCGCTCTGGCGGGGGCGCCGCCGGGTGCTTCGCCGACCGCCCCGTATGCTCCCGAAAATCTCCCATCAGGGCACGGAGCACGACCAGGCTCAGCCCTGTCTCCTCATGCATATTGATCAGGAAGGCCGCCGAGATCGGGGCAAGGCGCTTGCGGATCTTGCAGACCTGCGAGGGCAGCACACCGAAGCGTGCCGCGAGCTGGCGGTCGTTCTTGACCCGAAGGACACGCACGAGCATGTCCATGAGATTCTCAGGGGCGTAATGTGGATTGTTTTTCATATCCTGCTCAGTTGTAGGACCACAAAAAAGGCCGGTGAACCCGGCCTTTTCGACTGCTACGGCGGATGCCGCTGATAGACGGGTTGGCTGATGCCTGCCACTTCTAGCGCGTCGATGTCGCCCGCTTATGCTGCGCGGCGAGCTCCGGCATGAAGTCCTTGTTGAGGGATGCCTGGTAGACGGCGCCGAGCAGCGCATTCGTCTTCTGCGTCTCCATCAGGCTCTTCGACATCAGGCTGGCCATTTGCGCCGACAGCAGCAGCTGCTCGCGCTGGAGCGTCACCTCATCGGCCGCGCCGATCTCCTTGATCCACTCCGGGTTGTCATACCGGCGCGCGGCATCGATGTACTGCAGGTGGTGCAGTGAGATGCCTTTGGACTGCCAGTCCGGAGCGGCCTCAGGGAGGTGCTGGGCGAGGTAGCGCGCTGCCGCGCCGCCGCCTTCCTGCATCGCCTTCAGGATCGGGATGGTCGCCGCGTACTTCGTGCGGTTGCTCGTCCACTCCTCGACCGGGCGCATGGCCAGGTCGACTCGCGCCTGGTAGCTGTCGCGCAGGGCGAGATAACGGCGACCCTCGTCGGTCTTGGCTTCGACCTGGGTCAGGTCGCGCAGCTGCACTGGCGCCGAGAGGTTACGCACATAGGCGGTGGCGGCCGCGAGTTGCTTGTCGCTGAACGACAGCGAAACCTTGCCCTGGTCGGCCGCTGTCTGCGCTCCGTCGAAAATCGTCGCCGCGCGAATGTCGGCGTCTGGAAGGCCCGTCGAGACAGATGGCGTGGTGCCGGCCCACGTGCACGACTGGGCACGCACCTTGCCGCTGGCGTACGCCTCGCAGGCACCGCGCTGCGCCATGACGGCCTGCACCTCCGGCGGCGGCGCGAAGTCGTCATTGCGCGCGATCGCGACCGCCTTATCCATCGACGAAGAGCCGGTAGATGGCCGGCCGCCGCCACCACCGGAGCCGCGGGGCCCGAAGGCACCGCCGTTGGAGCCGCGGAAGCCTGGATTGATCCGATCGAAGCTCGGATCGGCCAGGCCGCGGGAAGCATTGGCGCATGGGTCGAGTGGCAATCTGGTCTTGCGCTCGAGCTCGGTGGCCTGCTTCGTGCGTTCGATATCGATGTTGCGCTCAACTTGATTCTGGCTTGCCTCCGCAATCTGGTTCGCGACCTTCGCCGAGTTGGCGGTCATCACGTTCTCGATGCGCAGCAGAGCCTGACCTATCGTGGTGAAACCGCCGGTGATGGCCGCCGTCGTGCCATTCACTGCCGCCGTCGTCAGGTTGATCAGGGGAGCCAGGACCGCGGAATCACCCAGCGCGAAGGAAGGGGTAGACGCGCTCACGGCCGCGATCGCGGCCACAGCAATTATGGTTTTCTTATATCGCATTGCACACCTTAGGGCATGATCATGTTTTTGAGCTTGTCCCAGGCATTGGCCACGTAGCTGGTCGCCTGACTTGTCACCGAGGGCTGGCTGTTCATCGACGGCTGGCTGCCCGTCGTCATCGACGGTTGCAGACCCCCGAGAGCGCCGCTGATCGAACTAGTCGACACGCCTGGGATGTTGACGCCGTTAATCGTTCCGTTCACGCCCTGCACTGCCTGCTGCTGCACCTCGCTGATCTTTTGCGACAACTGCTGCGACAGTTTCTGGCACGCCTGGTTGGCCAGCTTCGTGACCAGGGCAGACGCGCCAGGCGTAAATCCGAAAGCGCTCATGTCGACCGCAGAGAGCTGGTCGAGGCAACCCGACTTGATCAACTGACCAGCTTGCTGGACGGCGTTCAGCACGGAGGTTGACCGGTTGCTCTCGATCTGCCGCACCTGCTGCTGAATCGCCTGCAGGTCGGCACGGAACTCATTGCACGTGGTCGCGGCATCGACATACGTACTATAGACATAAAACAGAACAAATAAGGGCAAAAAAAATCGGCGTTTCATTTCAGGCCTTTTTGGGGGATACGTAAGTGTCGCACGGAAACATTTCTTGCGCCACTGTTACGGCCCAACGCTCGGGTGCGACTCGTCCTGGTCTGCTGGCGCCGTGATCACATCGAAACCAGCGACAGCCACCAAGTCAGAGAGCGTCTCGACTGTCACGGCCCTCGCTTTGTGCAGCACATCCGGCAGACTGCTCGACGCTTTGGCGAACCGATTTTCGAACGCTTCCTTGGAAATCGCCTCACCGGCCCGGAACCAGTCCATTACCCGTTGGGTGCTCGCCACATATTCCGCGCGGTAGATCTCTGCCGCGTGGCGGATCCACGACTGCATGACGACCGTGCGCTGATCGTTCGACAGTGCGGACGCAAACTTGATATCGGTCAGGAAAGTGTTCATCGCGCCGGCGAAGTCCGCTTGCATTGCCGAGACCACGGCCGCCTTTTTCTGGCCGAACGTGAACGACAAGCCCTTCGAGTTCGTCAGCCGTTGATCGGTCACGCCTTCGAAGAACCGCAGCGTCGCCTGGTGCATCGCGAGCTGGAGCCGCGTTTGCATGGTTTCCGGCGAATCGACGCGTTGATAGCCCATCTTGCCCATCATCAGCTCGGCATGCGCCTGGCGCTGGTTGAGGAAATCAGGGTCTGCGAAAACGGCGGCCACCGTCCGCACGAAGTCGTCAACACGGGCCTGCTGGTTTTCTTGCGTGGATTTTTCCCAGATCTGGCCCACGATGTGCGAGAGCATCGAGTTGAGCTCAACGCGGTCATAGGCCTTCGCGGTAGGGCTGACGCCAAACCGGTCGGACATCACCTTCGCCAAGCCGTCCGTCGAGGCGATCATGAAGTCGAGGGCTGCCTTACGCTCCTCCATACTGGCGTTCGTACCGGGACGCTGGATGATGCCCAGCATCAGTGGGCTCATGTGATTCAGGTACCGGATCGAGACGTTCGCGTCCTTCCAGGCTGCCGAATAGAGATCTTTCGAGTCGCCCGCGGCAGAGCGAAAATGCTGCTCCATCACATTTCGCACTA
Organism: Massilia orientalis; assembly: GCF_030411975.2. Classification (NCBI taxonomy): domain Bacteria; kingdom Pseudomonadati; phylum Pseudomonadota; class Betaproteobacteria; order Burkholderiales; family Oxalobacteraceae; genus Massilia; species Massilia orientalis. The sequence goes on from NZ_JASNRB020000013.1 coordinate 155,332, forward strand.
CCTCGGCCGGGGCGCGCGGCGCCGGCGTGCCAGCGGCAGCCGGCGTCACGCCGCCTGCTTGGGCTGCATCTGCTGATAGAGAGGCCATTGCTTCAGTTCCTTGTCTTCTGCCTGCGTCAGGCCACCACGCTGCTCGCGCGGCATCGCCCGGAAGAATTCGAATACGGGGGTAATGTCGATGATGCCGGGCTTACCCATGCCCAGGACATCGCGCGCCGCTTCGGACAGCGCGGCCAGGCGCAGGCCGTCTTCCAGAACGCCCCCGGTCGGCGCCGCAGCCATGAAGCACTCGCCGAAGATGCCCGCACGGTCAGGGATGTACGAAAAGCCGCAGTTGATCTCGGTCGAGGTGAGCGTACGGGTCAGCTTGCGCTCGGCCATGCGTCCGAGCAGCGGCAGGAAGCCCTGCGCCGAAAATACTTCGTCGGGATAGATGATTCCGCCGTCGAGCCAGTAGGTCGTGCGCTGGTCTTCGGGGATGTCATCCTGCTCGGCCGTTGCGAGCAACGCTTCCATCAAGTTCAATTCTGTTCTCCTGGTTGGCCAGCCGTGCACAGCTGACAAGGTGATTGCGACGCGGATCGCGGCCGCTTGCGCGTCTCAGGCCGAAGCAAGGCCGACGACGTTTGCGCCGGCGACCTCGTCGTAATTGTCCACGTCGCCCAGCGAAGATGCTTCCTGCACCGAATCCATACCCATCGCACGCATGAAGCGCTCCAGTCCGCCACCGGTGCGCGCAGCGGAGCGCGAGAGGTATTCGCATGCCACCTTCAACTCGTTGGGGCGCTCGAGGAACGCGGTTTGAAGGGATGGAATAACCGCGGGCGATGCGTCGACGATCTGCAGCCAGGCCTCGAGGTTACGAGGATCTTTCACCCAGGCGAGCGTCTCGTCGTAGTACTCGCCGTCCGGCGAAGCGAGGTCGGCGGCGGCGCCACCGATCATCTCGATAAACAGAAGACCGCGGCCGCGTTCGGAGAAGCCGTCTCGATTCCCTGTAACGACCAGCTCAGCGGGCACATCGTTGTCGAAATCGGTCACGATTTTTGGCATGTCGATTCCTTTAAGCAGCCGCAGGGCAGGTAGGCGCGTGCGCCGCCATCCGGCGCAAAGAGCGCAGGGTCTCACCCAGCAGCTGATCGTAATGCGCCGGGTCCATGTTCAGACGCCGGCAGGTTACCTCCCGCGTCTCGTCGGCCACGTACCGCGCGCTGTAGACTTCTCGCTGATCTTCCGGCAGCTCGTCGAGCGCGCGCACCGCGATCGAAGTGCCTTGATTGATGCCACTCATGATTGGCTCCGATCAGGAGGGACGGCCTGGCGCCATCTCTCCCGATTCATCGTCCTGGTCGGACGCGTTTTCGACCTGCTCTTGCGCCATGCGCTGCCTGACCTGCTCGCGCACGGCATTGATTTCCGACAGCGAGCCGACGGCGACTTTTTCCGATACCGGCGCCTTCTTGTCCAGAACGCTCTGGAGCGCTGCCACAGTTAGCGGCAGGGCTGCGGAGCAGTTATCGCGATCGAGCTGCCTGAGCGTATTGGTGATCACGACCGGGCTGCAGCCGAGCCCCTGGCCGCTCAGTCCAATAGCGCGTCGCGCACCGTTCAGCGTCTTCATTATTTGCTCCGATCTCATGTGGTTGTCCTTCGAATGTGTACGGATATACCGTTCGTTAATTTTGGCGGACGCTGGCTGGCGTGGTTGCAATTCGACCACTTGCTTTTCGCTTTTTTGCATCCGCAACCACAGCTGCTACAAACTTCCGGATCACCGCTATGAAGCTTTCAGCCGTGACCTCGCCTCGTTCGATACGCCTACACAACATCTCCCACTTTGCCGTCAAGCCGACGCTCTTGAGCTCGGCTGGCAAAGCGGCTTCCAGCTTTCTTCCTGCTTCCGTCATCACAACCACCGTGGTCTGGCGGCCGCCAACGAGACGCGTTTCTCGTGCCAGTGACTTATTACGAATCAGGTCGATAATACCTTCGCTACGTGTTCGAGCCGTACCAATTCCGTTGGTCGCCTCGAGCACGGCCGCGTCAGCAGGACTGTGGGCGTGGCGCGCAGCGAGCAGCATGTCTTCCAGCAGGCTGGCCTCGGTATGACAGGGCGGAGGCTCGTCTTGCGTGACCTCTACTCGTGCCGCTACCGCACCGACAATTGCCCCTACCCGCACGCGGCTGATGTCCAAACTCATGCTCAGGCGGCCTCCGCTTCGTTGTCGTCGTCTACTTCGATCTCTGCTGGAGCCGCTTGAGGCACATCATCGTCCCCAACGTCCATCTCCGGCACCTGCGAATCAGCCTCAGTCCAGCCGTAGCGCACCACCTGCGTCGAGTCCGCGACGAATACGTCGTCGCCGAACGCTGCCTCTACCGTGGTGACGTCGTATTCGAAGTCAGGGTAAAACTGCGCTGCGAAGCGGTGCGTGACCATCTCAAAGACCTCACGCTCGGCCGAGCTCAGGTCGCGCCCGGATGCCGGCAACGTCCCCAGGGGCACAATCGCATGGTGCTCGTTTTCACCGATTTTTGCGTCGTCCACCGAGGCAGGATGCGCGCCGGCATTGGCGCCACGCATGACCTTCCCGAACATGGGAGACAGACCAGCCATGATTGCGCGCGCTTCCAGCAGCATGGTCTCGGGGATGTACGGGCAGTCGGTACCGATATATGAAATCAGGCGATGCTTCAGGTACAGGTTGTGCATCGCCTCCGTGACGTCTTCCATCGGGATGCCCAGGCGCTGGCTCGCTTCCATCTCCAGCGTGGACTTCGTGAATGGCATTGGCGGCGCCTTGCGCTTGCGACGCACGGCTGCCTTCTGATACCGCCCCTCTAATCCACCGTTAATCCTGTCGACGATGGAACGGGCGAGCGCTTCGCTCGTAATCCTTCCGCGGACGTCGATCCCTTCCGTGTTCTCGGCTCCCGGCCGGGCCTTCCAGCGCAGCTCTGTACCGTCCTGCAGGGTAATGATCGGCGTGTAGAAGTGTGTCGGAACGAATTCGTCTCTCTCGCGCTCGCGCTTTCCTGCGAGCCAAAGGATCGGACCTTTCAAGCGCCCTACAGCCACCGACTTGTCGTGCAGGAGTGACTGGTAGGCACGCGATCCATTGAAGCCGACAAGCCAATCACCTTCCTGGCGCGCGCGCGCCGCCTCGCCGGACAGCTGCCACCGCGGAAGTCCATTGGGCGTCAGTTGCGAAAAGGCCTTCTCCAACGCCGTAGGGTGCATGTCGGTCACGGCCGCACGCAAAATGTGGGTGGCCGTGGGATCGAGTCCCAGCTCGCGGAAGAGCTCGTCCATGACGAGTTGGCCTTCCCTCCCCTTGTCGCCGGCATTGACGATGATGTCGGCGGTTTGCACCTCGCGCCGGATCGCAAGGAATAGAGGATCGGGAACAGCCGCGCCGTCGCGCACTACGATCGAACCATCCGCCGCGCGACACGGTCGCGGCCCGCGCTTGTGCGACGTCGGCATCACGGGCAGATAGTCGAACGGATCAGACCAGGTGTGCTCGGCACCGACATACTCGTCGATCGGCGCCATGTCGATCAGATGGCCGTTTGTGTAGCCGACGAAGTCACCATTCGGCAGCCGGTACCCGCAGTCCTCGCGCCGGGACCGCCCGCCCTGCTGCGCCGCCAGGAAGGAGGCAATCTCCTTCGCTACCGCAGCCTTCTCGGCGAGGATCACAGTGCGCGGCATTTATCGGTTCCAAATTTTCTGTTTCGTGGGATAGCTATGGTACAAGAATAAGACCATAATTGAAAGTTAGCAACTTCTATTGTGCGTTGTAAAAATCTGCAAATGACTAGCCAAAAGTAAATAAGGCCGAGGAATTTTCCCCGGCCTCGGCCTTATGCTGCGCGTTGCTCGTCTGGCCCGCTCTCGCAGAGGTCGTTATCGGCGTCGTTGCCGTCGATCTCATCCACTTGGTCCGGTTGCTCGCCATTCAGGTGCAGGCGCTGCATCTGGCGCCGCATCATCTGGGCCTCATGCGCAGCCTCACGGATCGCGCGCGATTGCTCGCGATTACGCTCGGTGACCGCCATCGCGAGCAAGCGCATCGCCGGCGACGTCGAGTAGAACTGACGGGTTTCGGTCGCGCGCATGACGTGGCGGCTGAAGACGGCCAGCTTGTGACGGATCATCTCGTCGCTGTCGCGATTGCCGCTATCGTCGGTAAAACGCAACAGAACGCGGACGGTCGCAGAGGTCTGGCGGCCACGCTCAATCTTTACGCCCTCGATCCCGAGTTCCTCATTAATGGCAGTGGCCAACGCCGATTGCTCGTTGCGGTCGAGGCAGGTCTTGCGGATGCGCGCCCCGACGCCGGCCAGCAGGTGCTCGGCCTGCGCGTGAGGCGTGCGCACCTCGCTGCGCTCCGCCATCTCCTCCATGCTCAGCTCCTCCTGCATATCCTGCTGCCAGGTGGTGCGGGTCGGCAGCCAGTAGATCGACACGTCGGCATTCTTCGAATCTGCCGCCGAATGCAGCGCGCGGCTCTCCAGACTCGAGCGCAGGAACTCCTGCCAGTAGTGGGCATTCTTCGATGGCGGCCGGTTGAGGGCCGACCAGGTCGAGCAGAACAGCGTCGTCACGCCTTCCGGTGCCAGTTCAACCGGCACCGTCGAGTAGATCGATTCCCTGGTCATGTACGGACGGATGTTGATGACGCGGCGCGGCGCCTCGGCAGGCATCTGCAGTACGGCACCCGCGCCAATCTTATGCTTTGCCGCGATCGACGCCGCGCGGAACAGGTTGCCGCACAAGACATAGCGCTTGTGCACATGATCACGTTCGAGATACGCGTTGAACTCGTCCGGCACCTCCCGGCTGAGCAGACCGTCCTCGATACGCTCAGCGCCAGGCAGCCACAGGTCCAGACCGGTGAACTGCTTCTTGTAGAGGTCGGCCAGGGTGAAGCGCTCGGGCGACGTCCAGCCGGCCATCTGGATCGTGACGACCCAGCGCGCCAGGTTCGTCTCGCGGCCGCGCGGGGGCAGCGTGAGCGAAGTCACGGCGCCCTTCATGACCTTCACCTCGCCGATGCCAAAGTTGCGCTCACGGACGATCACATATTGGCCTGGCGTGAAATGCTGCAGGTGCGACAGCAGCCAGTCGCGGCGGCGCTCGATGACCTGGGTCGGCGTCACGAGCTGGTTGCCGTTCTCGTCGCTCGTGCGGGCAGCGACAGTCTCATCGGCGGTTTGTCGCGCAGCATCCGACGACCGCATCATCACCAGCATGGCATCGAACATCTGATTGACCCGCGTGCGCAGGCCGGACGGCACCATGCGGATCGCGCCCGTCATTGGTCCCACGACACCTTCACCGGCCGACCTGTAGATCGCAGGGACTTCCATGTCCGGCACGAAGTCGGGCGTCTGTCCCGCCTGGCGCGCCTGTCGCGATTCGAAGAACATGCGCTGGGTGTTGCTCTCGATCTCGGCCAGCACGTCGTCCCACTTGCGAGCGGCGACCTTGACGCGGGTGGTGACGGTTTGCAGCTCGACAGCCTCGTCGAAGACCGAGTCGACTTCGCCGTGGTCGTTCAGGCGCGCCGGCAGCAGATCTTCGGACGCGGTGATCGCGGCCGCGTCAAAATCAGCCATGTTCAGCACGTTTGTGCGCAGCGGGTTGATGCCCTGAGCGTCCAGCTCAGCGACAACCTCGTTGAAGTTGTACGAGATCTCCTGGTACACCTGACGCGATTCCTTATCCGGAAGCAGATCCAGGCGCGACACCGTGCGCTTGGCCAGGCCGTGCGTCGACGCATTTACCTCGGTACCGTCCGCGTGGATCGCCTCGGGCATGAACGACCGGAACTCGATGCCCAGGCGGGTTGCGATCGCCGGGTTCGCCTGCAGGAAGTCACGTACCGACGCATCGCCGACGTTGTTGAATAGGTCCGGTAGCTCGTGCAATTCGAAGCGGCTGGAGCGGTTGCTGGTGGCCGAAGCATACAGCTTACGCAGATGAGCGTAGTGAACCATCATGATGCGCGCCTCGGACTGCAGGCCCGACGCCAACATCTCCACCTCGGGGGGAATAACCTGCCCGCGGCGATCGGCGCGGCCGATGGCCTGCACGTAGTCCACGATATCGCCGAACACCTGGCAGAACATCTCGGTGCGCTGGCGCTGGTCGGTAAAGTCTTCCGACGCGTGCAGGCTCATACCGGTCGACATGGCCTTGTTGCCCACCAGGGCGTCGTAATCGCCGAAATTGAAGCCGCGCTCGATGTTGCTGATCTTCGATTCGTGGGCCGGACGCGGTGCCACCGTCCAGTGGTCCGGCTGCATGTCGATCACTTTGTACTTACGACCGGTCGCCTCGCCCACCGTAAAGCCGGCCTGGCGGATCGCATTGCAGATCGTGTCGATCGGCGAGCAGTACAGGTCATCCGGAAGCTGGTCGATCATGTCGTCCAGCGTGCGCAGGCCTTCGACGATCGCTTCACGCTCCGCTTCCGATGCCATGAACTGGGAATCCAGCACGTTACCCTCGATTCGGTTGCCGTCGGCATCGACATGGGTCATGCGCACCACAGTGTCGTACATCGCGCGGAGCGTCAGCTTGAGGGTCTGCGGGCGGATCCTGTAGGTGCCGTCGGCATTCTTCACCGTGTCCGGATCATCGAGCGCTTCCTTGATGCGCTGCTCGAAGGTCTGCTCCAGGAATATGATCGGCTTCTTCCCTTCCTGGATTTTCGCTACCGCGCGCTCGCCAGCATAACGGGCCTGCAGAGCGACGTTGAGGGTGCGCTGGGTGGTAAATAGCAGACTGCCGAAGCTGGTGGTCTGCGTCTTGACGCCGTCGATCATGCGCTTGATCCGGCGCATCTCGCCCTGCAGGCGGCGCAGAGCGTCGCCGTCCTCGCCCAGCATGCCGATGTCGGCCGAAAGCTTGGTCACCATCTCGGCGGTGAGGTCCAAGTCCTCGATACGAAGGTCCAGCAGGTTCGTCAGCGTGCCCTCGATCGGGTGTGCGCCGTCGAGCAACGCCTCGGCCGCATCGACCGCCAACGACTGCGCGTCGATGACGTGGGCCGCATGCCCAGCTGCGAGAAATTCTTCATTTTCCGGCTCCGCCTGGTTGGCGATCGCCTCTTCGTTGGCTAGCTGCACGGCGTAGGTATTGGCCACCAGCGCCGCGGCATGGCGAGCTGCTTCGTTGATGGTGTCGTCGTTACCGCCATCCGCCTCGCCGTCCGGAGCGTTGGCATCTTGGGCGGCGCGGGCGCGCAAGGCCTCGATAGCCTGGCGGGACGACAGATTCGCGCGTTCGAGGGTTGCGGCGATGAAGCGCTGCGCGGTGTCCAGCTTCTGCACCTGGGCGCGGGTGAGGCGGCGCCCCACCTGGTCCGTCACGCCACACAGGCGCTGGAGGCCCTGCAAGATGACCGCGACCTGATCGGAGATCTTCTCGTTGCCCGCCAGGCGCGCGTCATCGACAGCCATCGTGATGTCCAGCTGGGATGCGTCGCGCTCGCGGCGGATGAACAGGCCGTCTTCGGCTAGCATCGCCGTGAACACTTCCTGGATGCTCTCGCCGCCGGCCTGCATCGCTTCGGACACCATCGACGTGTCGATCGATGCGGGCAGCATGCGGCTGTAAAAGCTCATCTGGCGCGCGTCCTTCAGCCAGGTTGCCGACGAATAGACGACCGCTTTCGCGTTAGCGGCTACCGAAGTGCACACAGAGCCCAGCTGGGAGGTATCGCCGGCGGCGATGTGCGCTTCGTCGAAGATCACGATGCATTTCGGCGCGATAGACTTGATCCACTCGCTCTTGTCCGAGTCCTCACCCTTGCTGAATTGCGAGTAGGTGCAGAAAACCAAGTTCGGGTTGTCGAAGCCTTCGAGTCCGAATTGGAAGTTCTCGGTGAATTTCTTGCGCGAGACGCCGCTGGCGATCTTGTCCAGGTTCTCTGAGAACTGGTCGACCACCTGAGCGGAGTGGTTCAGCACCATCGGGCGCAGCTGGGTGTGCAGGCCAGTTTTCTTTAGGTCGCGATAGAAGTCCGAGAACAGGCTATCCTGCTTGGTCACGAAGATGACAGCCAGTCCGCGCTGCCACGCATACGAAACGGCCGTCGCGATGGTGGCGCCCTTGCCGGCGCCAGTCTGGTCGCCCAGCACGAAGCCCTTGTCGCGGTCCAGTGCGCTGACCATCAGGGCCGAGGCATCGACCTGCTCTGGCGCCAGGTAGGCGAACTGCTCGTCGGTGAAGCCGATCGCGTTACGCACGTATTCGTCGATGTTGCCGCTGCGGTCCTGAAGGTTCTGCAGCGCCTTGTAGGTCGGGCCGGCCAGGTTGCGGGGGATCATCAGCTGGATGTCGCCGTTCTTCGAGAAAGCGTCGTACGGCAGCTGGTAGCTGTTTTCGGCGTTCTCGTTGGCGCGCAGGGCCGCTTCTTCCTCCGCCGTCATCTTGTGTCCGGCCGACTCGTGCACGCGCACCAGCACATCGTTGGTGAAGGTGCGCAGCGCATCCCAGTCGTACATCGTGTCCTGGCGGCGCGGCACCCAGTCTTCGCCGCGCAGCTCGCGCTCCTTGGCGCTGAACTTGCGGCCGACGGTGACCATCAACAGGCCGGACTGCAGGTTCATCTTGCGACGCATGACCGGCGACAGCAGACCGATACCGAGGACGTCGTAATCCGCTTGCAAAGCGCGCAGCAAGCCGTTGACACGCTCCTTCTCGGCCTGGCGGTCGACCTCGACAGCACTGGAGTACTCCGGGAAGGTCAGGATGGTCAGGCCGTTAGCGTGGCGGCGCGCCATCGCGGCGCGCATCTCCGCAAAGGATTCGGCCGTGACGTCGTCGCGGCTGATCAGCGACTGGCGGTGCGGCGGCACGGATTCAGCGAACGAGCGCTCGACGAAGCTGACCGAGGTGGGCACGAAGGCGCGCAGGCGCGCTTCGCTCGATTCAGGGTCGACAGGATCGGTCAGGGTCACATACGACGCGCCCAGCAGCGAGGCGACGGTACCATCGTTCAGCTGCGGAATGTAGATGGGGATCTGCCCTTCGCCACCGAAAGCCCGGACCAGCTCTTGGGCAGCGACCGCCGCCGGCAGCGGGATCGCGCCGGCGCCCTTCTGCGGGCCGGCGTATGAAGGCGAGTTCTCGTACAGCAGCTGCGCCTCGCGGTAGGCAGCGTCGCCGGCCAACTCGTGGCGCTCGAGGACACGATTGGCCATCTCCACCTCGATGGTCTGGGCGACTTCCTCGACCTTCAGGCGATCGAGCGAGGCGCCGCGTCCGTACAGCACGTCCACGAAGCGGTTGACGTCGGCAACGTCGGCATGCGAGCCAGCCATCAGACCAGCGATAAAGCCGCGCACGCAGCTCACCAGGTTGGTTTCGTCAGCGCGCAGCAGGAAGGCCGCCGGCATGGCACCCTCCTCGACACGCTGCCCTTCCGCATCGACCAGGAACCGACTGCCTTCCGGACGCTCGAACACGCGGTTACCCATCAGGTTCATCCCGATCGGCGCGGCGACGCGCATGGCGGCCGTGATCGCGATCTCCTGCGGCGAGAGCTTGGCGCCACCCTGCAGGCGCAGGCGCACGTCCTGCGCGCTGCCGATCTGCACTTGGCGCGCCAGTGGGAAGACAGTCCGGAATTCGGAGAGCATGGGGGTCTTCGTCGGCGAGAACGGACGAATCAGGAACGGCTTGCCAGTGGGGACGGGCTTGAAGTTCAGTGGAGCGCGCTGGCATGCCTCCCACTCGGGCGAGCCCATCGTGAGGCCCACGAGAATCAACAGGTTCTCCTTGAAGCCTTCTTCCTTGATGAAGCGCAGCTTCACTGCTTCCGTACCGAGATCGAACCAACTTGGCATATCTACTCCTGTTTGTGAATTCTGGGTTGCGTCTGACCGATGGCTCTACGGTAAATGAACTCGTGAGGCGTGGTTGCGCCGTGGTGTGTAAAAACAAAAAAGCCCCGCACGGTGGCGGGGCTTCTTGCAGCTCCCCCTTTTGCGGGGACCGGCTGCTCAGGCGTTTTGGGCAAAGGCCGCGGCATCAGCCTCGCCACCGTCGTCGGTACCGAGGATGTCCGAGGCGCTCAGCTGGGCGTCGTCAGCGGTGGATGCCGGGGCCGGCTGGGCTTGTGGTGCAACTGGCGCCGGCTGCGAGGTCGTGGCCGCCTTCACCTTTTCGTTCACAGCATGCGCCAGGGCGATCGTGAATTCGTGCTGCGCGCTGAAGTCGGTAACCGTGCTCAGCACCTTGCCGGAAGTCGGGTGCTTCACCTCGATCTTCTCGCCACGCGGAATCACGACGTCGCCTTCGCCGTATTTGTTGGTCAGCTTCTGGTCGCCCTGGTAACCCACCAGGCGCACTTCATCTTTCTGGCGGATGACTTCGTTCTGATCCTTATCCTTGCCTTTGCTGCCGGCCGGGAACAGGTAGTTTTTCAGGGTGATCGGCTGGGTCAGGTCAGCCGCGTTGATGGCGCCCAGCACCTGCAGCGCGCCGCTGCCCATGCTGAACTTCACCACGGCGTCCTTGCCGTCCGGGCTGCGCAGCGACACCAGAATCTTGTGCTCCTTCTCGCCCGGTTTCTGGTACACGTCCTCTTCTTTGACGAGGATACGGCGCACGTAGGCCGAGAGCAGGTCCGGGTATTCTTCCTTGTAGACGGTGCGGCCGGTAGTGGTCGTATGCTCGCGGAAGGTGCCCTCCGCATTCTGGGCATTGTGGTCGATGACGAACAGGCCGACTTTGCCGTTGTAGTTGACGAAGGTGGTGCTGCTGTTACCGCGGCCGGAGATGGTACCGAACATGATGTGTCCCTTTTCAGAAAATTGGCCCAGATCTGGTAGACAACGTCTGGGCCTTCGACGATGCCATTCGCTAAAAAACCAGTACTTCCTTAACTGCTTCAGCTGGTCGCCCATTGCGATCGCTGATGGACCCATCATAGAAATTTCGGTCAGGCGTGGTTGCAAAAAAGGCCTTGCACTCACCGGCGCGACGAATTAGGCCGTGCGGAGCGCTTGCACGGGCACCAGGAGCATTCGGCCTGCTGCGGCCGCCTGCACACGGCGGCGCACGGCTGCACCGAGCTCTGCCTGGAACTGGTTCTCGTAGCCGAAGCTCGGGGCCGCGAGGAGAGCGTACACGCCCATCGGAACCGCAACGATCGCCACCAGGCTGCGTACGATAGGACCGAATGCGGAAATGATCTCGGTGGACGGGGTGGTTCGCACGGCATCGATGACGGCAACCGCGCTGTGTGGGTCGAACGCGACTACCGCAATCCCCAGCCAGAACAGCGTCACGGGCACGGCAAAAAGAAATTTTCCGCCGGCGCGGCTGCACACCTCGGCAAAATTCCGTGCTTGAGCAAGGTAAAGGCGCCAGTCGTCGAGGACGGCCGTTTCGAGCGCCGCGTAATGCGCGTCGGCGAGCGTTCCGACTAGAACGTCGTTGACCACAACTTCCCAGTGCAGGGCGGCCGGGTTGTCGATGCGAGCCTGCAAGGCGGCTCGCTGGCGCTGGTGCCCGGTCATCGTCAAGAATGCGACAACGCAGCCCAGCGCACCGGCAGCCAGATCGCTAACCATCGCGCCGGTGATACACGCGACCAGGACGCCGGACACGACGGCAACGGCAATATCGATACGGGCGATCTTGGGGATGCTTTTCACGGATGAGGTCCTTTCGAAGTGACGCAGCGGCGATCTTGCCTCTGCTCAATTTTTAGCATCCCCGATGGAGGGCGCATGGATGCTGGGTTTGGATAAAAAAATGCCCGACTTATCCACATTTCTGTGCATAACATCGGGCGTCATTCAGGCGGCCTGCAGCTCGCGGGAGAACTCGTGGTACTTCTCGGCCAGTTCTTTCGCAATGATCGAAGTGACGGTCGTCGATTTGTCGCCCACGCGCTCGGTACCCATCATGCGGTTGCGCTGCTCGATATAGGAGCCTGCAGAACCCTTCGGGAACTCGCGCGCCAGGAACTTCACAGCTTCGGTCTCGCCAATCAGAAGCTCGAGCTCGTTGCGCAGCGGGGCGTCGGTGTCATCGGTCGTATAGCACCAGGTTTCGATCGGGCCCACTTCGTTGTCGAACACCGCCGTGACCAGGCCATCGCGCAGACGGAACCACGACCAGATGCGGCCTTGGCGATCCAGTCCATTGCGGAGGATGTCGAGGTCGGTATTCGACAGGTTCAGCTTCTCGTGCGCATACAGGTTCTGCGCCTCCGACTGCTGGCCGGCGACCATCAGCGTCGTCATGCCGTCTAGGATCTCTTGCGGATAGTCGGTGACGTACTGCGTCACGAAGTTCAGGTACACCTTGAACTTTCGAGTCTCGCGCGTCTCTTTGATGTTTAGGTTCAGGAGCCCCTGCACCGCATTCACGTTGTGCCATTCCTCGTAGGTGAGGACTTTAGGGGTCTGCTGGATCTCGCGCACGCGGCGCAATTGGTAGTCCTTGTACTCAGGACGTACCAGTGTTTCCATCTCATCGACGTCAAGGAAGAAGTTGCGGGCGCCAAGGTGGCGAGCATACAGGTACATCATCCCGGCAAATTCCTTGCCGCTGGACGAGGAGCCGCCCAGCACGTTCTGCAGGTCGGCCACGATGATGCGCGCGTTATCGACATTTACGCGGGTGACGCCCGACAGGACGGCGAATTCGTTCGTCGCATTCAGCAGCGCGCGCGACGCACGCTCAATCAGCGGCTCGTCGCGTACTCGCGCGGTGCCGTACACCTGTCGCACGCGGTCGCTCTGCAGCACCTTCGTCATGTCTTCCATGCGTGGTACGGCGTAGCGCTGCGCGATCCGGGCCGACTCGATACGTCCGGCGGCGAACAGCGCATCGACCACGCGGTAGACCGTCGGCGGCCGGACGTCGTCCATCTGGAAACCTATCTCATCCAGCTCGCGGCTGATCTCATCGCTATTCGCCCGTTGCCAGATCCGCGCGTCAGTGGAATCTGGTGCGTACATCCGGTACGCTTCGTTGATCATCGCCTTGATGAATGCACCAGTCTCGTCACCCAGACCCTTGAAGATGATCTCGTACACGGCCACCTGGAAGTCCATCTCGCCGCCCGTCGGCCGGGTGCAGCCAAGCTGGAGGTCGTGCGGGTTCGCGCAGTACATCGCGTCGTTGATGACCTTGAAATACAGCAGCTGATCGTGCAGCGAGCGAGGCAGCACAGTACGGAGGTGGCGCAGGAATCCTTTCGCCGAGGCACCCACGTCCGCCACGAGGCCATACGGAAGCTGCTGCGCACCTGGTGAAAGCGACAGGCAGTACATCACGCGGTTCACCAGAAATGACTTTCCGGAGCCCGACGGCGCGGCCCAGCCGGACACGAAGGACGCATGCTTCCGCGAGCCGATCTGGACAGGGTAGATCACGCCATCGCTGGTCTTGAACTGGAGCTGGCCGAATTCCCAGGGCGACGCCGGCCGCATCAACGGTGACATGTAGATCGCATCGGACAGTGGCGCCGGCACTACTGGCGCGCAGCTGGCGCTGGTGTATTCCGGGATAGACGACAGGCGGGCGACGTCCGGTTCACCGGTTTCGTGGCTTGCCTGCATACCGCCCCAGCTCTTCACCGCCAGGTCGAGCTCGAGCAGAGCACTCTCAGCCGTCTCCTGCGACCTGGCCCAGGTCGAGAACGACACGCGCAGCCCGATAATCGGATCGGTAGCCGCGTAGCGCTCTTGATGCTCACGCAGCTCGTCGTAGGCATCACGGATCTGACGATTTGTCGCGTTGAGCGGAGCCAGGAACGAGTTGAGGACTTGGTTCAGCTTGTTGTAATCGAGGCCGTTCGGGAGGATCTCGTAGGAGATGCTCATCGGGATACCGACGGCACGAACCTTTTGCATGAGCGCCGAGAAGATCGTCTGCGATGGGAGGTTTCGCGGCGAGACCGGACCGACCTCCATAACTGCGGTACCGTACCAGGTATGGCCAAGGGTGGCGGTCTCGTAATTATTGATGTGGCCGATCACTTTACGGGTCAGGACCTGCATCCCCAACGACAGCGGCGCGGGCGACGCCTTGTTTGCAGTGGCCGAATAGATGGCGCCCTCCTGCCCCATGAGGCGCGCCGTCCAGCCAGGCTGAAACGGGATCTCGCGGTCGGCAAAGCGACGCACTCGCTCGAAGGCCTCGCGCACCGCGAGAAGCTGCATCGACAGGCCGATCGCGCGGCTGTTGAAATCGTTCAGCAGGCTCTTGACCAGGCCTTCGTGACGCTGCAGGATCGCCGGACTGCGGCTGAGCAGAGCCTGCCCAAATGGGGAGATGACGCCGAGCGGCACGCTCTTCACACCCTTCCCCGCCGCCATGACCTTCTTCACCATGTCCTGGTACTGCTCGGTCGCGCGCTTCATCTCGTCCGGACGCAATGCCTTCATATGCGTGCGCACCGTCAGCAACGTCATCTCTTCGGCCGCACCATTGGCCAATCGCGACGCCAGGTCACGACGATACGATTCTGCGTCGCCGCCCAGGCGCTTGGCCGTGGCGAGCATCGGTGCGATCTTCTGTTCGAACACCTGCGCAGCCGTATTTGGGTCGTGCAGGAAGTACAGTCCAAACGAATACGATCGACCGTTACCGCCTGCCATATAGGCTGCGACTTTGGTCGAGACCAGTTCGGCCATACGGGCCGCGTCGGCCTCCCGCATGTTATTGCGCGCGCCACGGACCAGTAGGAACGACACCAGGGTGCCGTCGGCCATCTCCAGCGAGTACGGCTCAGCGAACGGCCCGGTATCGCCGCCATCCGCACCGCCGTGCGTACCCTTGGGGAGATGGCTGTCCTGCAGCATCTCGCTGATGAATGCGCCTTGATCGAGGCGCTGGGAGGGTACGACAGCGCCGCGCCATTGGCAGTGGACCTCTGCGCTACCGCCGCCCAGGGTGTCGTGCGCCGCCTCGGCGAATGAAAGCAGTATGTTCGTCATGTTCTGTTCGAGTTTAAGATGGAGGGCGGTTAGGCAGCTCGTGCTGGCCTCTGCTGCTCTGCAGCGTCCAGTTCCGCGCGGCGGTCGTCCGCCATCTGCTTCAAACCGGGCAGCACGTCAGGCTGCTTGAGGATCGCGACAATGTTCGGATCCCGCTTCGCGGCCGCGGTAATGATCTCCATGAGGCGCCCGATCCGGGCCACCGGCGTCATGTGGAAGATGCTGTCCATTTCCGCAGTGAGCTCGAGCGGCAACCGCCACACGATCTGGCTGAGCGCCCGATCCAGCGGGTCAATGGGAATGATCGGGGCTGACATAGCCAAACTCCTGTAATAATGCGTTCCAGCGTGGATTCGTGAAGTCCATCGCGATCGCCGCCTTCTCTAAATCGACCAACTTCTCGCGATCAACGTTGACAATCACCGAGCCGTTGCCATATCCGGACACAGGGAATCCGGCCTGCTGCATGCGAAGCGCGGCCTCGAAGCAGATCGCGCGGTCGTGTGCCCGCAGCCAGGTGCTGTGTAGATCATATTCGTTCCCGCCTGTCACCTTCGACCATTTGGACGACATCAGCGCTTGGCAGTGAATGTAAGAGACGATTCCGGACGCGGGCAGCGCCTTGACAAGCCGGTCCTGCACCAGCCCCTGCGGCAACTGGCAGCCGGTCGGCAAGGGCAAGCATGTCGATGACACCAAGTACGATTGCACGTGCACGCGGGCATAGCGGCTGATCCAGCGATACTCGACGTCGGTCATCCAGGTGCGCTTGGCGCGCTGCCTCGAAGCGCCGACCCCGTACGCAATGAGCTCCGCCAGCTCGGCCGGCACGCCATCAAACTCCACCACCGCCTGGATCAGCGTTGGCGGGAACGTACCAGCCATTACGGCATCATGGTCGAAGCCAACGTCCGATAGCGCATGCGACCAGCCAGCATCCGGGACCGGATTGCTCAGCAACCACTCGGCGTACGCCATGCGGTTAAAGCGCAGACGCACACGAACACTGTTGTCCATGAACGGGGTGTATTTCGACGACCAGCTCTGGTACGCGGCCGCCAGCTTCTGCAATAGCATGTCCTTCGACGGCGCCGCCGGCGGCAGCGCCTTGCTGATCGTTGCAACCAGGGTGTCGTCCTGCAGGTTGCGCATGACGTCGTCCAGCCCGTAGACCTCGACGGCCATGCGTACGGCGTGCTGCACGTAGATCACGAGCGCTTTGCCGCCTTCAACCGCGTGATACCCGTCGATACGAATGCCGAAGTCCTGTGCGATCTCCGACAGCTTCAGCCCCAGGTAACCAGTGCGACGCACGTGGTGCAGCTGTGCCTGGCCTCGGTTGCGGAAATCTTGAAAATCGCCCGAAGAGATCCACATGGCGTCGTTCGGCAGGTCATACAGCCCGCGAACACGAAACGGCTCACGGCCAGGCAGGAATGCCCACCCCTCCCCAAGTGTGTTCCGGTTGTCGTGCAGGATGATACCGATCATGAGCTTCTCGGCCACCTCTCGCGGTGTAGGCTTCGGCTCGGCCAGTGTCGCGCTGCGGTGCCTTACATTCGCCTCAAACATCTGATCCTTGTACTTCGGTGCGTTGGTGTTATTGGGCTGCGATGCGTCTTGCGAAGATCGAGGGCCAGGACGAGATCGGTAACGACGCGAACTCCTCGCCGAATTTCTTCGCCTGCTTCACAATCACGCCAAGGGCAAAGACCACGCGCAGACCTTTCAGCGGTTCCGCGCGGGCCGCATACACGGGCGCAGATACTTCCTTCAAGGCGATCGCGAAATGCGCCGCCTTCGACGAACCCCACACAGTCTCGATGTAGTGCTGGTATTCGGTAAGGCTTGCATGGAGCACTTTCGCGTCAGCCTTCTCCTCTTCCGATGCCTCAGGACTGGCAAGCACGTGGCCAATCGTGCGCATCAGGTGGGAGAGGTCCGCCTGCTGCAGGTCCGGCAGATACGCCAGCTGCGAAACACTTCCCGCGAGCTCGGACTCGTCGGCACGCAGCAGCCTGCTCGCCAGCTCGCCGATATGATTCACCGGATGGCAAAACACGCATTCCGGCAAAAAGTTCTCATCCGTATTGTTCGCGTGGTTACAGTCCTTGTGGTGAACCTCCAGGCCGCCGCTCGATTTCACGCCGCAGGCCTGGCAGGTGTGCTGTGCGCGCTGCAGAACCGCCGGTCTCTTCGCACGGTAAGCGGCGTCCGCCGCCTCCGCTTGAGGATCGTGGTCGCGGAACGTGTTTCGGCTGACGCCTGGAATGAGCTCGACCATCACGAATTACTGCATGTTGCTGACGTTGTTCGACGCGGAGGTGCCGATGAAGGTCTGGGTGAAGAGATCCGTGGTCACGGTAAAGCCGACGAGGAGCGCGCCGGCCGCGATCTTGAGGCCAATCATCCCCCACGTGATCTCATCTCCGCCACGCGCCTTCGACTTCTTGATGATTTCGGTGATACCCCAGCCGAGTGCACCGACGCCAGCTAAGAAGAAGGCGTAGATCGCAAGTGACTTGATCAGCGGCAGTTTGCTGGTGATGTATGCGACGCGGTCGAAGAAGTCATCAGCATGGGCCGGCGACGCCACCATCAGACCCATTGCGACGAGTGGCAGTGCCAGTTTCAGAGCTTTTTTCGAGAGTTTCATTTTGGGATTTCCCTTGTGCTTAAGTGATTAGAACGACATACCCGGTGTATAACCGAATTCCTATTACGTGGTTGCAACCTCAAATGAGTGGCGCCACGAATCGCCATAAATTGACGCCAAACGCTCCCGCGACGATGAAGACCGCCGCCGTCCAACCTGGATCCTCGACTTGCGACGAGCCCCCGTCGTTTGCTTTCACGATCAAGCGAGTGCCCTTGATGATGGCCAGGACGCCAAGAGTCGCCAGCCACGCGAGAACGCACTGGAATATCATCTTCGGCACGCTGTCGCCACCACCCGGCATCACCGACATCGAGTTCGTCGACGGCATGGCCAGTCCAGTCCATGTCAGCACCTGCATGTTGATGTAGGCATTTGCGTTAATGAAGAAGGTGCCGACGATGAACCTCGCAGACACGGAGCCCCAGCCATATGTGCGGCGCGGGTCGCTCCACCGTGCCATCCGATATGCCGCGTTGCCGACCAGGTACCAGCCCAACGCGAGCGAGCACAGGGCAATCGCAAACTCCCTGGTAACCTTTGCGCCCATGTAGAGCGAGGACAGCAATGCATTGAGGTCCATGTGCGGAATTCCGAGCGGTTATTGATATCGAACGCCGTTGATCTCGACGACGGGATTGCCGGCAGCGTCAACGGCGACCGTCTGGACCGTGCCCAGCCCTGGGATCGAGTCTCCGGCGGCGACTCGGCTCTTGATTCCGCCGAAGTCCACCAGCGCGGTCGTCACACCGTGGTGCGTTGACACACCGACGACGCGCACCGTGTCATTGGTCAGCGCCACCGGCTTTTTGGTTTCCACGATCGGCTGCACGACCGGCAGAACTTTTTCGCTTGCTACGTGCTTCGCACGGACCGCGGCCTCTTTTGCACTGCGGACGCGATCTTGAGCTTCTGCGCGCTCGTATCGGGCAAGCCGGCGCTCCAGTACAGCAACACGAGATGCCAGCTGCTCGGGCGTCGCGCTTGACGTATCGGCCTTCGCGGCCGAGTGCCCCTTGCCGTGCGAATTCGAAGACAACGCGCTTTGCGCGGCCTGCGTCGGCGCTGCGGACGCCGCTGCGGCTGGCGCTGCAGCTGGTGCCGGTGCCGGCGCCACAGCTGCCGCAAGTGGTACAGACGCTGCCGCCGCCACTGCTACGGCCGTTGCTGCCGCGGGTGCTGCGGCCGTTGCTGCCGCGGGCGCTGCTGCAGGTGCTGCCGCGGGTGCTGCTGCAGGCGCGGCAGGTGCGGCCCCCTGCACCGCCGCTTCGGGCGCGGCCGGCGACGCTGCAGCTGGCGCCGAAGTGCCGCTCATCACGGTTGCGCCGCCCGCGGCATCTGCGCCCATCATCTGACCTTGATTGGCCGGAACTGGAACCGGAAATTGCGGCTTCGGCGAAGCGTTGACCTTGGGTTGCCCCGGATCGAGTACGAGCACCAGGGCCAGGAAAGCTGCCAAGAAGCCGCCAGCGCCGATCCCGACTTTCTTCCACGTCGACATTTTCTTCTTCACCTTCGTCTTGCCGATGGTGACCGATGCCGCCGCCGCAGGCTTCTGGGCAGCGGGCTCAGCTGGCATTGCCGTACCCAAAGGGTCCATTTGATCCCCGAAGCCGGGTTCGGCGGTCTCGTAAAAGCCTGTGCTAGTCATGTGGTGCCCTTTCTTATTTGCCGGTCTGGCGAGCTTGGCCAGAGATGTCGGATTGATAGATCGATTCTTCGAATACGATGCCGATCTGCGTGCGGGCCGCGAGTGTCAGATGACCATCCTGCGGACCGGTCGCAAGCGCGCGCGATACCTGGTTGGCGCCAGACGAATACATGGCGTTGCGCGCCTGCTCGGCGGTCGGGGGCGGCGTCTGCTGGCCGCCAGTGACGACACCACTAGCACCAGGAACCGGGATGGCGATCACGGTCGTGCCGACTTGTGCGCGCGCGCCCGCGTAGGCCTTGACGCCTTCTGACACCACGGGGAACACGTACCGCTGCATGTACCGACCGTCATAATCGCCGCGCACCAAGTCGCCCGGCTCCTCGCTGTCGACGGCGTACGCAGTAACCTTGATCGCGTGGCCATTGAACGACGCACTGGTGAAGTCAACCTGAAAGCCCTGGTCACCGATCCGCTTTGCTGCGCCGATCAAGACGGCGCCGGTCAGGGGACCGCTCGTGATGCGCGCTCGCAGCTTGCCTGGGGTATCCGAGTCAGTTGCGCTGATCATCTCGGCGGCGTACATCTCCCCGTATGCCTTCACGACCATGAGGTCGTTTGCAGGACGCTGAATGGCACCCGAACTGTTTCCTTGCTGAGCCGACTGATTGCCAGCCGCGGCATTGCCGCTCTTCACCTCACGCACGTACATCGAGGATCCACGCTGGGTGCCGCTGTCGGAGCCCATGCCCCACGCTGTCATCATGCGTAGCATTTGCGATTCCAGCCCCTTCGTCTTCGCCTCACTCGGACCCGGCGGCTGCTGGGGAGCGGCTTGCGATGCCTGCTGCTGCGGCTGCGACTGTTGCGCATGCTGATCGAGACGGACCTCACCCTGCTGCGTCAACGGCGCGCTGGCCTGTTGAGGCGCCGAAATCTGGACCGAAGTGGCGCCCGCGCCGACTTGCGCGCCGACAGCACTCTGGCCACCGCTCAAAGCTGCGCCGATTCGCGCGTTTTCCTGGGCTTTCAGCGCATCACGATCGGCCTGGCTCAACATCCCGGCCCCTACCGGCTGCTCGGATGGGGCCTGCACAATCGATGACGCCTTTTTCTCCTCCTGATTTCTACCGCCAGCAAATAGCAGGACCAGCAGCAGGAGGGCCGTGCCGACGACACCGACGATGATCAGCATGTTTCGCTTGCCCTTCGGGTCCCAGCGCGGTTTCGTTGGCGCCGGGGCAGTGCCGCCGCCGATGGCATTGCTGGATATGGGAATTGCACCGTGCAAGTCGTTATCGTTCGGTTCCATCATATTTCCTTTACTTGTTCTTAGCGGGCGGCGCTCGCAACTGGCGGGATGTAGGGCAGCTCCATGACAGCGTTCACTTCGCGGCCATCGACACCCATGCGGACGAGCGAGGTGTACGGCAGCTTGTAGACTGCGGTTCCATCGACGGCTGCCTGACGCTTGAACCAGCCGGGGCTGAAGATCGTGTGCGGGGTGCGGACGTACAGGTGGCCCCGCCACATCCATGCGAAAGTCGAGGCGACTTGGCTCACCTTCACGTCCACCGCACCCTCAGGAGGAATCCCCATCAAGAAACCCTGCATTTCACCCACCTGGGTGCCACCGTCGGCTTCGAGGCGGTCACCCGGTAGCACGTTCTTCGCCGCGGTCAGCACCGGCACAACAACCTGGATTACGCTGTCCACGGTCTTGGCCTCGCTACCAACACGTACTTGCATGAGAATGGGGTTGGGCACGCCGACAAGGCGGACCATCATGTTGCCCGTGCCGCTGATCGCTTGTGCGGTGACCTCCACGGTCGACGAGCCGCGCTGGCTCACTTCATCGGTCTGGAGAACACCTACACTGAAGGCATTCCCGAACGTCTTGGCGCCATCAACGACCAACGGCGTGCCGGAGCGATCGACAAACGTGAGCAATGCTCCGAGGTTGAGCGCAACATCGATCGTTCCTGGCTTGGAATTGGGCTCGAAGCTGATCGGCATGATGCGGCTTCCGCGCACCGTATATGGCCCGCCCGGCACCTCGGCCATCGCCCGAGCACTTTCGACCATCGCTTTCGCGAACTGGCGGATCTCATCGGGGCTCAAGGGAGACACACGCTCGGTGGCCTCGGCGACGTCTTCGTCTTTAGCGGGCAACTTGGGATTCGGGAGCTCGCGGCCGGCCACGTGGCCGCCGCCTTTGGCCGCGCCGGTTGATGGCGCCCCGGCCGGCCCGATGTTGCCCGATGGGCCGTTCGCCACGGAGTTGGTCGCTGGTGGCTCTGCCTTCTGCCAACTTTGCTGTGCCTGCTCTCGCGTCGGGAAGTTTTCAATGACAGCACCTTTGCGTTGCGCCGGAGCCGACTGATCCACTGGTTTTGGCGTCACGTTTTGTGCGCATACAACAGAACAAAGGCAGGCGGAAAAAGCCACAACTGATGCTTTTAACTTCATGGGATTCTTTCAGTAGAAACTGCGACCGGCCACGAGGTTGATACTCTGGCGGAATGCGAAGATGGAGTACAGGTATTGGCGGACGAAGCCGTTCGGCGAATTGCGCAGGGCGTCGATGAGATCCTGGCGCGGGCAGATATAGGGATCGATGTCCTCGATCCATTCCGCAAACTGCGGGTGCTCCAGTAATACGCGCTCGTGCTCGATCTGGCACAGCTCGATCACCTTGGCTTCATCCCCGGCCAGCAGCGCCTCGAGCTCGGCGTCGCTCAGCACCTTGGTTTCAATATTCATCCGTGATACTTCCTTTCTTCTACTGCAAGACTGGTCGGCCTACGGCTGCCAGGGGACCAGGACGACGTTTTGAAGACGCATCCCTTCGATATGCGAATCGTACGACACTCGCACAACATCGGTCTGGAATGCATACGATACAGGGCGCGAGGTAGTGTTGGCCTTGCCGCCACGATACCCGATATCGATCACGCCCTGGATGTGGAAGACGTTACGAGCGCTCGCGCCGCTCCCCATGACACCGCGAGCGTTGATGAAGGGTTGGATGACGAAGCTGCTCGCCAAGTTCACATCATCCTTTTTCATCTTCTCCAGGAAGGGCTCCATGACCTTGCGCACGGATTCGCTGCCACCGCCAGTGAAGCATTCGCCGATGGCGCGCTCAACGGTTGTCTGATAGTTGTGGAAGGCGTGATTGAAGAGGGAATTCATGCAGTCACCCGCCATTCGCGTGATGCGCGCGTCGGGCGGGTCGCCTTTCGTCAGCGGCATGACTGGGTAAGCGCGGCCCGCGGCGTCCAGAGCAATGCGCTCTCGCTCGGGCTTGTGGGTCATGCCGACGATGCCGGCAATGATCCCGATGGTTCCTGCGAGAGCCGCAATGACGATACCACCGGCGAGTTTGCCGTTCAGTGCACGTAGACGCGTGACTTCGGCGTGCAGGTCGATCCCAAACAGATCTGCCGCTTCCTGCTGAGTAGACATTATTGCTTTGCTCCTGATGCCTGGGCAGGCACCTTGATTACGGTAAGCGGATGCTCGCGGCCGGCCGGGTCCATACCAACGGCATTTGCTGCAGGCCACACCCACACGCCAACAGCGAGGAAGACGATACCCACCGCAAACCAGATACTCGAGATCACGGCCGATGTCGTCAAAACAGCGTTCAGCGACCTCTGACGAAGGTAGTCTTCGTAGTCGTTTTCGACGATGCTGTCGACACTGTTTTGATGAACATCTGACACTGAAACTCCGCAAAAAATGGACATTTTATTGTCCTTAGGCAAGATGATTTCACAAACGGTAACCTCGGTCAATCGCATGAAGTTAGGTATCAGGAGGCACCTAACACTGGTCGAACCGGCACTTTTCGCGTTTCTATCCGTATAGCAGCGTTTTTGTGCCATACTAATAAAACGTAACA
The DNA here is from genome assembly GCF_030411975.2 of Massilia orientalis. Taxonomy (NCBI): domain Bacteria; kingdom Pseudomonadati; phylum Pseudomonadota; class Betaproteobacteria; order Burkholderiales; family Oxalobacteraceae; genus Massilia; species Massilia orientalis. The sequence goes on from NZ_JASNRB020000013.1 coordinate 178,522, forward strand.
TCCAAAAAAAATTTTATGAACGAGAACACCTTTGTTGCTGTTGGCCGAATCGAGCGGATCATGACCTGCGGTCGCGGCCTCAACCTGGTCATCGGCGGTACCGGGCCGATGAAAGGCCTGGTGTCTGTGCAGCTGCGCGACCCGGCCCTTATTAAACTCGTGACGACCCAAGGGTCGGGCTTTGCGGCCGGCGACGTCGTCAGTGTGGGCGGGAAGCTTGAGTACGACCCGGAAACCCATCAAAACGTGGCGATCGCCGCAACCGACCGCGTCTCGCGCATCGCCCGCGGCGCCAATGCGAGCGTGGCGCCGGCGCCTGCAGCTGCCGGCGCCAGCTTTTTCGGCCATTGCGAGCGGGCCGGGCTACGTGCCGGCGCAGCCCTTGACATTCCCGCTCCATCATCTGTCCTGAGCTTCTCGACTCACATGGCCGGTGATTTGGTGGGCCTGGGCGACGTCCTTCTCTGAAAATGGGCTACCGAAAACATGACGTCGACTATAAATTCAATTCCGCTGCCAGACTCACACGAGAGTGGGGCGCCCTGCCCCGCCCCGGCATCCGACCAGGCACGGGCCGCAGGATTCAATAAGCGCGAGTTCGCCAAGCTGATGTCCGCGCGGTTCGGTGTGACGCAAGAAAAGGGAATGCTGTTCTTCGATGAGATCGGTCAGCGGATGGCCGAAAGCTTGACTGCCGGAGAAACCGTATTCCTGTTCGGCCAGGGCACGCTCAAGGTCGTGAAAAAGCGTGGCGCCTCTGCAGATATGAGGATCAGGTTCCGCCCCACGACACGTTCCGAAAAGGCGTCCACGGTCGCAATCGAGGGCCTCCCTGGGATTGCCGCCGGTGTCATCGGCGACGTAGTACCCATCAACAGCTTCTCGGCGGGCGAGCGCGCGCTGCAAGCCGGCAGGGCCTGTACAGCAGAAGGGCCGGGCGGAAAGCTGGTGGTCTACCGGGACGACATCGGGCAGTACCGCTGCGTGCTGATGACCGCCGGTGCCGCCCCCGACGAGGCTATCGTGCCAACCAAGAAAGCGGCGAGAGACTGGCTGCGGCACGGTTTCACGCTGACGCGCGGCTGACTCAACGAACTAGTGGAGCCCGAATGTTCGAACGCGATTACGAGACCGCCGCACCGGCCGTGCTCGACGAAGACCAGAGTGCTGTCCTGCGCCGCGAGATAGGCGGTATGCTTTCGGCCCTGCGCTACCTGGCCGAACTGTGCGAGCCCGGCAAGCCGGTTCAGCGCCAACTCATTCACAGCATCCTATACACGTCCGAGTCGCGCCTGGCCCAGCTGAGCACGATAACTGGTGTCGAGACCGACTCGGCCGCGGAGCGCGAACGCAGGTACCTCGAAATTCGAAGGGCCAACATACGCGTGCACGAGCTCGAGCGTCAGCTCGGCGGTGCCGTCACGGCGGAGCAAACGAAGCAAGCAGTTGCATACCTCATCAGCAAACTGAATCGCTGGTGGCGCCACGAAGGCCTTGGGGTGGTACGCGAGGCAGCTCTTGACACTTGGGGTGGACTGACCGTGACATTGTCGTGTTCGTTGTTTGGTACGACACGATCAACGGATTCCAGCACGCCTGTTACGGACAAATCCGATCGCGCCGCCTGGCTCAAATCCCTCGAGGCTCGAGGCTTCCTGCTCGCCGCGGGCCGCGGCAATATTGGACATCTGGCGGCCTGCGAAGCCAGCCGCGATGCACTCGTACGGCTGGTCAGGAAAGCGCTGCCTTCCGCTCATTTCCAGAATATCAAAACGACGATCGGCGCGAAGCAGGTCGCAGTGATGTCGGAGGCCCGCATCTACATCCACAACCTCGAAGACGTCGAGGCGCTGCGAGACGCAGCAGAGGAGGAGGGCCAGCATGGTGAATGAACTTGACCAACCGATGGTGTCGCCACAGCAGATCCAGGCTGCGATGCGCGACATGCGCGATCGCGTGCGCGCATGGTGGAAGCGTGACGGACTCGGACATACGTCTGCGGTCAGCATGTCCGAGGAAGGCAGCATGGAGGTCGAGCTCAGCTGCTCGCTCTACTTCGAGATGGAAGAGAGGATGCATTTGCAGGATCCCGCGCTGCCTGAAGCCGAGCGGCGCGCGCGGGTGCAGAGCTACTTCGAAAGCCGAGGCTTCGTTCTCCACTCCACGCCTGGTGACGACATCGCCGTGCGTGATTGCGACGAAAGCAGCCAGGCGCTGCGCAAGATCATAAAAGACGCCTTCCCTTCGTCGATCGTGCGCTCCATTGAAAGCCGCGGCACGCGCGATGGTGCCTTCGTTCTGCAATCGGCCCAGGTCATCATCCGAGACCTGGCGGACGTGTTTTCGCTGCCGGCCGCGCAACCTGACGCTTGAAGCTGCAGGCGACAGAGCGTCGATGCAAAAGAAATCCCCGGTCGGGCCGGGGATTCGGTGCTAATGACGCCGATCAGCGCGGGGCATCGGGCTCGGGTTCGAGGTCGAAGTCATCGCCAGGTGCTGGAAGGCTGACCGTGATCTGTTCGATCTGCTCGAAGCCGGCGCTGGCCAGTTGCTTCGGGATGTCCTCGTAGTTACCGGCACTCGCCACCGCTGCTTGCACCGCCGCACGGACATCCAACTCACTCATGCCGGCCGGCGCGCCGAGCGACAGCGTCGACTGGCCGTCACCGCTATCGAGGTGAACGATCGTCGTGGCGTGGGCATTACGCTCGCGCTCCTTTTCCTCCTGCTCGACCAGCTGCGCGAACGCCTGGCAGAACAGGAGCGGGTAATTCGCCATCGCTTCTTTTGCGCTCGGCGCGCCGCCCAAGGCAGCCGCCTGCGACATCTTCTCCAGGACCTTGTTCAGGTCATAGGATTGCACTTCCTCGCCGGAGGTGCCTGGCGCCGCCACTTTGTTCCACTTCCATGCGGTTACCGCGCCGCCGTCGACCGCAGCGCGCAGCGCGTCGCCCACGGCGTCCAGGGCGGCTTCGCTCACCACCACGGTTCCATCGGCCGGGCCACTGGGTTTGACGGAGCGGCGCAGGGCCGCGAATGCGTCGACCAACTGGGTGGTCGACGGCGCCGATGCCGACGATTTCGCACTGTCGCTGGCGTTGGTAGGTTCCAGTACCTGGGCGCTCACCATCGCGATATCCAGGCCGTCGAGAGCAGTGTCCAGCGGCTGCCCCTCGCGGCGCAGGCGCGCGACCTCATGCGCGCGCTGTACGATCTCCTGGAGTTGCTCCTGGCTCAGCTCGACAAAGGAGGCGCTGACGGTCCCCTGGTTATCAAAACGGTTTACTTCGATGCGCATACGTCGTTCCTTTTTCAGTTGAATGCTTGTTCTGGGATGTCTGCTCTGGGCGCGATCTCGTAGGGGTCGTCGCGGTGGCGCTGGCGAGCGTCCGTGGCGTCATGCACGTCCACTGCCACTGCTGCCTGCTCGCCGGCCAGCTGTCCTTCCTTGTGCGCGCGGACGATCTTGGCCAGAAAGTCGGTAGGCGAGACGCCGCTACCGCGGATCCAGCTGCAGACCGACTTGACCAGCTCCTGCGCCTTCGGGAACACCTTCGACAGGATTCGGCTCGCGCCGGCCTTCGCTTCGACGCTTTGCGCCAGGCTTTCCATGCGCGACAACGGCATCTGGCCTTTGCGCCACAGCGCGTATGCATGTGCGGCCGCCTCCTCCCAGTTCGCCATCGCCTGCTTGGCCGCGTCGAATTCGCCATGCGAGAGCAACAGGCGAACGGTGCGCACCAGCAGCGGGGCGCCGTACGCGAACTGGCGCTGCACGTCCTCGCGTTCGCGCGCACTGAAGTGGTGGTCCAGCACCAGGTGGAAACCCTCGTGATCCAGTGCCGCGACTGGGTCCTCGGCATTGAATGCGATCCGCGCCGTGCGACCCACCAGCTCCGCGGCAGGACGGCCATCTTCATGGGCCGACATCACTTCGCGGACAATCGAGACGCGCATGTGCACGTCCTCGCCCAAACTGGTGTCGGCGCGCAGCTGAAGCGCCTTTTCCAGCTGGACCGCGCGCACCGGGTCAAAGGTCGCCTGCTCGACGACACGGGCGTACGAGTACACGGGCGCGCCAGCAGAAAACTTTTCACGCATGAGCGGCGTCACCGGCATCACGGCCAGACGGCGGGGGGTATCCTTCAGCACGAAGTCGGCCAGGCGTAGCTCAGATTGAAAAGGCTTGGCGAGTTTCTTGGCCAAGCTCGGCACAATTTTCATGTAAAACTCGTCCAGTCCGGCCGCACCATATGCGTTCCCGCCGTTGGCCATCGAGGCACCGCTGATCCAGGTGAGCTGATCACACCCCTGCTCCACCGCCAGCAGCATCGCACGACGCAGCAGGAATGCGGTCCAGTGCTCGGTTTCGGTCACCAGCGGCGCGCGTTTATAGTCGCCCTTCCAGTCGTATGCACGTCCTTTTTGCGCCCAGTCGCTCTGGAACTCGTGGACAAAGAGGGTCCGGGTACCGTCCACCACTTTTACCGACCAGCGCATGTGGGCGAAGTCGGCGCGCGCGTCCGGGCACATGTTCTGCAGATCCGACGAGAAGTGCGTGCGCAGCGTGATGCCCGAGGCCACTTCGTCCTGCTGCGCGATGAGGGCCGAGCGGCGCTTGTCGAGGCGGAACACGGCGTCGGGATCCTCGCCCAATTTATCGAAGTCGAAGTTGAGCGCCGCAATACGGTCATCCAGATCGGCGATGCGGTCGGCGAGATCTTCGTCGACGGTCGGAAAGTAGAACAGGCTTTCGTTGTAATCCTCGCCTGGACCAGCGAAGGAGTACGACCGGTACTTGACGTCGCTACCGGTCAGTCGGGCTTCCTTGATCGATGGGAGGCGATACGAAACCAGGTCGGCCAGCTCCTCGCGGGTCACCTGGCGCTTGCCCTGATCCTGCAGCCACTCGGCAACACCGGAGTCTTCGATCTCGGATTGCTTGATGCCCTTCTGGGAGAACCCGTTGATCACGTGGATCCACTGCTGCGCTTGCAGCTTTCCCTGCTTGTATGCCGCGATTTCCTGCGGCAGTCGCCAGGAGAACATCGGCTGGGCGCCGCCTGTGAGTTGGAATACTTTCTTTGCCATGTGGATGCACCGGTGTGGTTGAGTCTGATGCTCGCATGGTGGCATAAGGCGCCATCCGCTTCAGTGCAACCACGCCTTGCCCGGCCGCTGGCCAAGCTGGTGCAACCACGCCGAACCTCGCTCGTATCATGGGTGACAGCAGCTTTGGAAATGAGGTTCGCACAGGGCTCGGAATTATACTGTACGTTTATACAGTATAATTCCTGATCGGTATAAAACGGCGAAAAATACATCGGTATAGTGCATTGGAGGGCGGAATATACGCTTTTCCGGCCAAAACTACATCACTATAATGCAACGGGGAAATAACCCTATCTCGACCATGTCCAAACCATCTCCTCTGTTCAGCAAGACCCAGCTGCTCCGATCGAAAGAAGTCCTCGACAACAAAACCGTAGCGGCAAAGCTCGGCATCACTGAACGCTCGGCGTCGAACCTGCTCCAGCGTTGGGCGAACGAGGGAACAGTCTCTCGCACCGCGCCGGGCTGCTACATGAGCGTCCTGGCAGAGTCCGACAAAGACAGGCTCATCTTCGCAAGCCTGAAAAAATGTCTGGGGCCGAGCATCATTCTGGTCGGCGCGTCGGCGCTCAAGCGCGTGGGCTGGTGCGACACCGAGATCCTTCACGTCGCTGTACCCCTGCGGCCTTCGCGCTCGGTACCTCGCGTTCGCGACACGGTGATCTATCCCGTTGGTGCAAAGGTGTGGCTCCAGCTCGCGAAGCAGTCGATCCAGATGGACCTGCACAATCCCCCGTTATTGCATCCGCTGAGCCAGATGCTCTGGTGGATGGATCAGAATTGCCCGATCGAGATGCCGGCGCCAGACCGGATGAACTGGAGAGCGATCGCCGCCGAGCCCGATGTACAGAAGGCGATGCACCAGCACTGGCCAGAACATCTTCCGGCTGATTTCGACGTCAAGACCTTCTACGAGTTTCTGCACATGGATCGTCTCACTGGACGGATCGGCGGCCGGGCTGAACCGCTAGATGGCCAGGAACCAAGCGGCCGCGGCGAGGCCATAACTCCCGGCTGACGATATGAAAAAGCACCAGGGCGGCAGCTGCCAGCCTGGTGCTTTTGACGGTGCGGGTTTTAAAGGTGCACGATCAACACTACGAGGAGCCCGAGATAGATCCGTTGCTGCTCAGGCTACGACTCGACAACCGTGCCGACGCGCTCGAGCTGGGCCAGCTGCGCTGCGCCCAGGTTCGATTTCAACTCGAGGTGAACGACCCGGCCCGTTGCGGCCTCCAGCTGGCTGGCGGCGGTATGCATGGCCATTATCGCGGTCGGCTCACTATCGAGGAATACTCGAACCTGCCCGCTTTCTTCAAGGATAGTTCCGGCGCCTAGATTATTCGATGCGAGTATGTACTGCACGCTCTTGAGGTTTATACTAACTATACTGTCCATCATTATTCCTTATTCAGCATTATCGGCGCCGGACTAATCTACTAAAAAATCTTCCTTTTTAGCTCCTGCCTCCAGGAGCGGTTGCATCCACAGCGGCGGCTTACCTCGGCCAGACCACGTGTGCTGTCCATCAGGCGAGCGATACTTCGGCTTCACCTGGGATCGGCCGTCTGGGGCTGCGGCCTCGATATTCGACGTTGCACGCGGTGCAGCTGGAATCGCACCCGCCAACTGTGGTCCGGTCTTTTTACGAGCGGTTTGCGATACTGTCGGGACTCTTGCGAATCCCATCTCCTCAGGAGTCAGGTCATACATCTTGATCTTCTCCCTGACCTCGGCGAGCGCCTTTTCGCGGCTCTGCTGACGAAGCTGGGCGACACGCTGCTGCGCCCGCTTCAGTTCTTCCATCGCGCTCAACAGTTCGTTGTCGTCCGACGCCGCGCTTGCCGTACCTTCGGTCACAATTAACCCCATAGTTTATTCTTGCCACCAGTATATTTATTATTATAATGGCCTGTCAAATAATAACTACAGAAATAATCACTTATAATAAATTCACGCGCGCGGCGCCGAGTTCTCGTGCTCGACCTGGCCTTCTGTGTCCTGCTGGAAGATGACGCACGCGATGAGGGCTTCCGCCGCGCTCGGGAAGGACTGGGGCGAAACAACCCCATCGCGAGATGCCCATCGGTAGGCAATGAAGCCCGGCTCACGTATCACGCCCCACCCTGCCTGATCGAGCTCGTCCGCGATCGGAGCCAGCAGACCATTCGCCTCACAACAGTCCCTCCAAGCATCCTCTCGTGAGGGAAACGTCGATACCGATTGCGCTCCCCCAGCACCGACACTGGACGCCATCCAAAAATAGCTGTCGGCGGGGTCGCCATTCTCAACGGCGTCCCACACGTGCACGCCGTAACCTGCTGCCAGCGCGAGTTGCTTCAAGACGTCGCCTGGCGCGATCATCGTGTCAGGATCCAATCGGAGAGGCCGCCTCAGCCGCCGTTCGAATCGCGCTGATGTCTGCGGCAATCTGCGACTCGGCCGGTTTCGAGCGGGACTGGTAGCGCACCGTGCGGATGCCCGCGGCGCCTGTGAAACCGTCTCGAATCGCATCCCGGCCAGCGACGTGCGTCCTGTCGTCGAGTTCGATGATCGCGACAATCGCCCACTGCGGATCGAAGATGGTGTAGTCGACGACCTTCTGCGAAATCCGGCGGAAGTCGACCAGGCGGGCCTGCCTATTCGTCGACGTAGGCTCGATCAGCGCATGCATGGCAACCTGCGGGAACACATGCATGCCTGGAAGCGCGCGGCTGATTCGACCGAAAAATTCGATCTCATTTTGCGTCATCACCGGACGCTTCCGGTACGCACCTTGACGCGGCCGCGCCGGAACCAGGACGAAGGTTACGATCGCCAGCGCGACGAAAATGATCAACGAGGCAAGAAAGAGCTTCATTTGGACAGTGCGGCAAAGTGCCTTGAGTGCATGCCCCTGCATTTTTGAGGCATGCACGGTTGGAGAGATCAGTCGAAGAAGAGCTCGACCTTGTGCTCCTTCGACAGCTTGTAGCCGGCGTTAAAGCCCTTGCCGGTGCGCGTGCTCAGGAAGCCCCCACACACAGGGGTTTTGCGCTTTGCCAGGAGATAGTCGGCTTCTTCATCGGTCATCTGGCGGCCGGAGATCGTCCGATAGAAGAAGTAGTCACCTTTCTCGCAGCTGAAGGTGTCCTTGAGCGCGCGTATCGTGCTTTTGCACTTCGGGCAGGTCTGCTTCAGCGCCGGCGCCGCCGCCAAGGTCGCTGCGTCGGCCTGTTCACGGGGAGCGAACACGAACTCAACCTTCCAGTCGTCCGTCAGCTTCAACATGGCCGAGAACGGTTTCTGCGTTTTCGAGCTTACGAACCCTTCCAACGTATCAGTGAGCCGATGCTGCAGCAGCTTCGTCACCTCGTCCGGCGTCAGGGTTCGCGTCAGCAGCTGGCGCTTGATGTCGATGCCGCACTGGCGATCGCACGCATAGGAAGAGATTCCACCCTTCACGGCGCCGCCGCACTTGGGGCAGGGAGCAGTCAGCGTGACCACCTCGACGGCTGGCGCCTTGCGACGGATCGCGTCGAGCATGTCGCGGGTCGCCTGCTCGATCTCGTGCATGAAGGCAGCACGCTGGTACTTCCCTTCGCTCATCAGTTGGAGCTTGTGTTCCCACTCGCCAGTCATCGCAGGCGAGGTCAGCGCCGCCACGCCAATCTGGCGCAGGAATGCGATCAGACCCATCCCTTTCGCCGTCGGCACGAGGTACGTCTTGTCGCGCACTACGTACGGCTCTTTTGGCTTGCCGCCCGGCCCGGCCGTGCTCAGCAGGCCTTCGATCGTCGCAGCGCGCGTGGCCGGCGTGCCCAGGCCTTTCTCCGCCATTGCATCGCTGAGCTCGCTGTCTTCCACCAGACGGCCGGCATGTTCCATTGCCGAGAGGAGGGCTGCCTCGGTCATGCGCTTCGGCGCCTTCGTCTGCAGTGCCTTGACCTCGATCGCCTTGGTGCTCACGCGCTCGTGCGGTGCGACTGGAGGCAGAGCAGGCGTCTTGTTGTCGTTGTCGATCAGGGCGCCATATACCGCCTTCCAGCCCTCGATCTGCATGACCCGGCCGCTGGACCGAAACTGCTCCCCCGCCACGGTGGTAATGCGCACGGTCTCGAGATACTCGGCCGACGGATAGAACGCGGCGATGAAGCGGCGCACGACCATGTCGTAGATCGCTTCCTCGGCTTCGGTCAAGCCCTGGGGCTTCACGCCGGTCGGGATGATCGCGAAGTGGTCGGAGATCTTCGTGTTGTCGAATATCCGCTTGTTCGGCCGAACCCAGTCGCTCCGGAGCGCGCGCTGCGCAAACGCCTCGTACCTGGTGCCATTCAGGTCGGCGAGGACCTGCTTGGCCGGCTCAACGTAATCTTCCGGAAGCGCGCTCGCATCGGTACGTGGGTAGGTAGTCACCTTGTGCTGCTCGTAGAGCGACTGTGCGATCTTCAGCGTGTCGGCGGCCGACAGCTTATATTTCTTGTTGGCCTCGCGCTGCAGCGTGGTGAGGTCGAACAGACGGGGCGCGCTCTCGCTCGATGGCTTCGTCTCGTCGCGAACCGACGAAGGGGAAGCCCCGCGGCACTTCGCGACGATCGCATGGGCATCCTCCTTCGTCATGATACGGTACTTGGAGGTTTCGCCGTCCTCGCCGGCGCCGGCGGCGGGGTTGGCGTTGTACCAACGCCCCTGGTAGTCACCGGCAGCCGCGCTGAAGGTGCCGTGCACCTCGAAATAATCGACGGGCTTGAAGTTGCGGATCTTCTCTTCCAGGTCGACCAGGATCGCCAGGGTCGGCGTCTGGACACGGCCAGCGGACATCGACTGGTAGGCGCCCCGAATTATCTGGTGCAGGATCGAGACGCCGCGGGAGCCGTTGATGCCAACCAGCCAGTCTGCTTCGGAGCGGCACCGAGCAGCATCGGCCAGGCGATCATAATCGGATGCCGGCACCATCTGAGTGTAGGCCTGCCGAATTGCGTCGGGCGTCATGGACTTCAGCCACATTCGCTTGGTCGGCTTCCTGCAGCCGGCAGCCTCGTAGATCAGGCGGAAGATCAACTCGCCTTCCCGGCCAGCGTCGCATGCATTCACCACGATGCTCACGTCTGGGCGATTCATGAGACGCTGCAGCAGCTTGAAGCGGGTGAGCGCGCGCGGATCTTCGATTGGACGCACTTCGAACTGTGCAGGGATCACCGGCAACGTTTCGAGCGACTTACCGCTCTTGTCGGCACCCGGCGCCACAACAGTAGCCAGGTGGCCTGCAGCGGACGAGATGACAACATCTGCCCGCTCGAAACCGTCCGCGGTCTTGGTGCAGTTTCCGATCGCCTTGGCGATATCGGCGGCGACGGACGGCTTCTCGGCGATGATGAGGGTTTTGGTCATGGGAGGCCTCTTGTGTGGGGTGGCCACCAGGTGCTGGAGCGCGAGGCGGCAAGGTAGATCTGGGGAACGCGATTTTGTTTGCCGCGCGCCGGCTGGCAAACAAAATCGTGCTGCTGCAGGGCGCCGGCGGGCGCCCTGCTCTCGATCAGCGCACGCTCGGCGCGTCGTCGTCCGGCTCCGGATCGTTGTCGTCACCGACCAGGAAGTCCGGGTTGAGCGCAACGTCGTCAGCGGTCAGGCCCTGGAGGCCCAGCAGGTTCAAGATGTTCGTGTGGGCGGGAGGCACTGCCGGTGTGATGTCGCCCGGCGCCGGGGCCACTTCGCGGACCGGCTGGGTCGAGAGCAGCAGCTCGCGGGTGCGCGATGCGTCGAAGACTTCGATGGTGTCGTTGGTCGATTCCGCCGGCAACGAGGCAAACTGCATGGTGTCTTGGGACAGGCGACCTTCGCGCACGGCATTCGGATCCGTGGTCAGGAAGACAGTGTTGGTTTCGAAGGTGCGCACCGTTTTCTTCTCGACCACGTGCACGCCGGCAGCGGTCAGTTCGTCTGCGATACGACGCAGGTCGGAGCCCGCAGCTTCGCCGAGCAGGGCCTGCATGACACCACGCTGCACCTGGCCGTCTGCATTCGCTGCGCGCTGGCGGGCGACGTCGGAAACGTGACGCAGGTACTGCAAGCCCATAATGGCCTTCTCGTGCTCCTGGTCGACCGAAATGCGTTCGATCGTGACCGACTCGCTCAGTTGCATCGGACCCAGCTCGCGGAACAGCGCGGGGATGCGCTCGTCCAGCTGCAGCACGATGGCGCCATTCTGATTGGCGATCTTGCCGAACATACCGTCCGCGAGCATGACGACGGCGGCGCTGAGTTGTGCCGCTTGCGGAAAGCAGGCACCGCGCGCGGAAACGAGGCGGACGAAATCGCCCGGCATGCAGGCGGCGGCGGAGGTGGGCTGGGAGCGATGGATGGTCATGACGGTCCTTTCGAAAATTATTGGCGGTGTGCCGTGCCGCTACGATAGGATTTTTAGGCAGGCGTGGTTACAAAATCGACGAGCTTCCACCGGCGTCGTACTGCTCGATATCAGCAATCAGCTTCAGCTTGCGGTCGCGTTCGCGGCTGTTGCGCTGCGCGATGCGTGTGATGTGCCGCTCGAGGGCGCGCTGGTCCAGCACCTGACCATCCAAGGTCTCGAATGTGCCACATCTCCATCGCAACCCGACCTTACTGGCCATCGCATCTTTCACCGGCGCGCTATCGCCGGGTTCGTCCGCGTACCTTTGCTTCTCCGAGAATCGACTGACACGTAGCCCACACCGTGGGCAAGTCGCAATGGTGTAAAGCGGCGCCCACAAATCGACGCCGCCGATCGCTTCGCAGCTCTCGACCTTGTACGAGATACGCGGCCCGTCTGAACTTGCGAGGATGTCGATCACGCGCGATTCGATTGACGTCGATCGGCAGGTCACCATCTTGAATAACGGTGGCGCAGGAAGATTGGAGAGGCCGAACGACTTGGCGAGCGTCAGTGGAACGGCTTGGTAATCGAATAGCTCCGGCCGCGCGTTGGCCGCCCTCACTAACTCCGCGACAGGTAGCCGTTGTGAGCGCCCGGTCCTAGAGGTCGTTAGCCACCCCTCCTGAATGTACTGCCGCCAATAGGTGCGGTCGACCCCGGTGACGACTGCCAGCTGCGACAGCGTGAAGCCTACCTTCGAGATCATTGCGAGGAGCTGTTCAAATCTGGCCTTTAACTCGACCGTGTTGGTCCCGACCAGGGCGGCCATTTCAGCAACGCTTGCGTCCCGCGCGGCCGCGGCGAGCAGCCGGTCATAGCGCTCGGGCCGCCACCCATCGTATTCCGGCAAAACCCCATGCTTTCGCAGGAAGGAGCCCATCGTGCTCAGAGAGACGCCATAGCTGGCCGACAGAGCCGTCAACGTCTGGGTGTCGAGGGCCTGGCGCAGCTCCGGTAGGTGTTTTTCAGTCAGCAGGTGGTTACGTGGCATTTACGTGTTGTATACATAAAACGTAACAAGTATAAGCGAAAAAAAAGGCCGATTGCTCAGCCTTGTAACGGATTCTGCAAAGTTGGCATGGCGCTCACTGGACGCCAACAGCGAAGCACCACGCACTAGCAGGCAGGCGCCATTGCCGTCTCCTCGTCAAGCTCGTTCCTTTCGCCGCATGACTCGACCAGGCAAACCCGATTGTGGGCAATCCCGGCGGAAAGCTCGCGCACGATCTCGCCCGCTTCTCCTTCCTCCCACGCGCGATCCGGCGCGCTGCGAGTAGCTTGGGACAGCCACTGCTCTGCCGCGACGACGCTCGTGAAGCGCTCCAGATGATCGCCATACAGGAGAACGACGTTCGCCGCTTTCGTCCAACCGTGTTCGTGAACTTACACGCCAGCGTGGGCTGGCTCTGCCGAAATGTCTGGGTCGTGATCGCGCCACGACTTGGCGAGGCGGCTCATTTCGGCGACGATCTCGGGCGGCACGCGAGCGCCGCTGCAGCAGACCAGGCCCACGCTGGCAAGCACCTTCCTGCGATAGCTGTCCGGATCTCCGCGCCACGCCCTGGCGCCGAAGTCCGCATAGTCCTTCTCGTAGAAATCGCGCTTCATGTAACGGTAGCTGACACGCTTGCCTGCGGGAGGGCCAGCCAGCACCACGTAGTCGGCTTGGCCTCGGTAATTCGACTGAAATCGCAAAGGATTCATTCGACGGCGTTCCTTCATGCGGCGCGGGGCAGCGAGCTTGGTTCAGGCTCGGCGGGTGCCGGCGCCGGCGCAACCTTTTCCGGCGGCTTCGGGAAGAGGTGCTGAGTGTCAGGCTGCTGGCGGAACCACTCGACCATCTCGGTCGTTGGCGCCACTGCCTTCATGGCCCTGGTTAGGGTCACATACATGAGGTTCGCTTCCTGCGAATCGATGCGCGAGGGATGCTGCCACTTGGTGCCGTCGGAAGGATCCTTGAACGAGAAGAAGTCGTTAATGAGGCGGACCACGGGCCATTCGAGACCCTTCGCTTTATGGGCAGTCGTCAGCACGAACGGGGCGTTCTTACTGTCGCGCACCTGCTCACGCTTGAGCGTGTCGATGATGTTGGGGATCTCGTCCTTGTACTGCTCGATCAGCTTGAATACGGAGCCGGCCTCGGCATCACCCGTCACCTCGACATAATCTTCCAGCTCGCCCCAGCTTTTCATCAGCTTGAGCACAGGGTCCTGGAAGCTGCCGCTGCTCTCGCCCTTGTACAGGCGGTACGCCTCTTGGATCGGCGCAATGCGATAGTCTTCGAAGCCCTTCACCCAGTGCAGCTTCTGGCCCTTCATGTGGAGCTCGAATCCCTTGCCGATCAGTCCGGCCACAGTGCGCGCCAGGTAGGCTTGTTGATCGCCGGGGACCACGCGGCCGCCGGCACCCAGCCCGCGGAGAGGGAGCGGCTCTTGCTTCCAGTGCTTCAGGAAAGTGGAAGCGAGTACGCCGATGTTGTGCGCGAAGCGGAACGAGGCAGTCAGGTTATGGGTCTCGTCGACTTTCAGGCCCGACATCGCGTCGACGGCGCCACGGAAACCGTAGATGGCCTGGTGCGGATCACCGATATACAGGCGCGAGCAGTGATTCTGCTGGTCCACCAGGTGGGAAATCAGCGGGTTCGCGTCCTGGCACTCATCAAACAGGATGAAATCGTAATTGAGCATCGGATCGGAGTTCGCCCACTGCTTGATGTAGACGTCCGGTACCGCTTGCGCCTCCTGGTCGTTGAGATCGGTCAGGCGCGCCCAGAATGCCGATGCGTTGTCCATCACTGCGCCAGCGGCCGCGCGTACTATCGGGCAGTTGCGCTCGTCCGGCAGGTGCTTGTCCGACATCACCTTGTCGGCGCTGCACATATAGTTCTTCAGGGTTTCGTTAACTGCCTTCGCGATCGCCCAGTTGGTTCCGAGCAGCTGTGCTGTGGTGCCCGTGCGAAGGGAACCAGTGGGCGGCAGTTTGCACGCTGCCTTGAGTTTGGCGCCGAAGCCGTCCCAGGCCAAGCTATGGCTGGTGCGGGCTTCAGTATTCACGCCCAGGGTACGCAGCCGACTGCTCGCTTCGAGCTGGGTCGGCTTACCGAAAGCCAGATACAGACCACGCGCTTTTGGGCGCGCCGCCGTGTACGCCATTGCCACCTTCGTTTTGCCGGAGCCGGCGCGGGCAACGACAGCGAGATTTTTGCCTTGGGAGACGACCACTCCGCCCTGTTCGCGGGTCAGCGTGGAGAATTGGGGGATCTTACTTACCGAGTGCGTCTGTTTCATACGTGCCTTTCCAGGATGGCTTCGGCTGCCATTCTGGAAGGCTTTCGCGGGCGTGGTTGCACGCCCTACTCTTCTATTCCGTCGGCGCTGTCGATCCTCGCGACGTGTGCAACAAAGCGCTCACGCTCCAGGGAATTCGCGAGCCGCTGCACAACGTCTCGGCGTTCGGCGGTTGTAGCTGGTCCTTGGGCCGCTTGGTGCTCAGGTAGCGGGCCGTGCACCTCGCGATACCGCCGCAGCTGGCGTTCGGTGTCGATCGTCGACCTCAACCAGCGCACTTCGCCGGACAGACCTTCGAGCAGCTTGAGAACACGGTCGTCCCCTGCCCCGCTCGCGAAAACGCCGGGCATCATGGCCAGCATAGCCTCGACTGCAGCATGGGCGACCTCTCGGACCTGGATCTCGTTCAACGCGGGCGCGGGTGCAGCTGATGCTGCGGGAGCCACATCTTGGGCCGGGCGGATCCCAGTTCTTGCGCGTTCGAAGCGTGCTCGAGCAATGCTGCGTGCTGCTTCGACTGCGGTGGCTTTCGAGCCGCGGCCAGCCAGATTGAGAAGTAGCGTCGACGTGGGAGGCAGCCCAGCGTTCTCGAGCACAGCTGCAATGTTCGCGATCTGGTCAGCGGCCGAGGTGCTTTGGTCAACCTCCCCGAGCAACTGGGCGACGCCGGCTGCTTCGATTTCGGTCAGCCAAGGGAAGGACGTGATAAGGGATGGGGTGTAATGGGTCATCGTCGTCGAACCGTAAGGTACACGGAAGATACCATATGGTACAACCAATGTCTCCAGGCCGTGAAACTCGACAAAAAGCCGTGGAACAATCGACATTTCCGCCCGATTTTTGGACCAAAAAAGAGCCTTATCTATTTGAAAGATAAGGCTTTTGTTTTTTCGAGCTCCACTATGATTGTTTCACGCTCAGAAGTGTTCCGCCGCGATCTCATCATTATCGGGCGATGCCAGAAGCTTGAGGAGCGCCGGGTTCCGTTCGAACTCCGCCGCCTTGGCTAGGACATCATGCCCTGGGAGTGCCACCGGGATGCCTGCGTTGCGGACCTTGCGCGGGCCGCTGTACGAGTTGGCGCGGTGCTTCCCGGTGTACCAGTTCTTCCCCATCCAGGGCGAGTGCCCCATCATCGCCGCGGCGACGAAAGCGCCATAGGCCGCCGCGACATTGGCGCGAGCCTGGTGTCGAAGCGAATAGAGGGTGATCCGAATAGGGCTCTTGCCTCGCACGCCTGTCGGCCACAACTCTTTGCATGCCCGGCCGAGCGCGGTTGAGCACCTGCGCGAGTAGTTTTTCGCCGCATCATGCGCGTCAGCTCGCGAAGCGAGGGCTGTCTGGATTTCCTCGTAGTGTTGGCGGACGTGGATCTGGTACACGCCTGGCTCGACCACGATGGTTCGCTCCCAGTCAGGTTCGCCCGCTTTCCTCTTGGCCGTATCCACGACAACCGCGAGCCAGCCGGCCTCGGCCTCACCGAGCGGCACCTCCGACGCCAGGGCCGGCCTGATGACTGCGTTCACCCACTCGGTCGGTCGCAGGCCAGTTGCGATTGTGGCCATCGCGAACGACTGGGAACGGCGCGCCCACTGGTTCCGCTCGGAGTACGCAGTTGCCAGATGTGTGATGATTTTGTCGAATTGCTTTGCCGGGATCGACTTGTCCCGAGAAGCGCGGGCCGCCGGGGGACGGCCCGCGCCAAATGGTTTGGCCGAGACGACGATCAGCGCGGCAAGCGCGCGGATAAGAGTCGGCTGCGGCTGTCCCTTGAGGGCGAAGTGTTGGGCCCGCTCGTCCATCGTGTAGAGAAAGCCCGAGCGGTATAACCGCCATGTTGCGGGGCTTATACTGGCCGAGTGAAGGAATAATCGTCGGATTATATCTACGGGATTGAGTATTCCGTCCTCGGAATTCATTTCGTGGGAATACTTGATCTCGAGCGTGCGCGAGTTCTCGTGGTACGTGGCGACCGAGCTCGGCTTGGGCGGCCCCTTCTTGACGTCGTCCCGACCCTGGCGCCACTCCGCGACGATCTGCTCGGCGGCATCCTGGGGGATGCTCTCTAGGAGAGCTTCTGCATCCAGGGATTTGAAGGCCAATGCCGTGGGGGCGCCGGGTTGCACAGCCGGAGCAGGATTGGTCGAGACCTGGGACTGTGATGCGGGTTTTTGCTGCATTCGAGGTATATTTTTCCGGGCCGGAGGGGCGGTTTTGTGGGGAAATACTGTGTTGTTGCGGGCCTGGGCATGTCGAATTGCCCTGCGTCAACAGTATACTCGTTTTTTATACTCCAGCGTGTCTAAGCTGCCATTAGGTGCCGGGTCGAGCCCCCCCTTCGACCCATAACCTAACCGCGCGTGCCGATGCCTTTCGAGCACGCGGCAGCGTATAACCTTGGCGACATGCTCACCAGGGGAATAAATCAAGATCACACCGACACGAGCGCTGCCCGGCTCGCGGCAAAACCGTAAATTTCACGCGCCAGAAAGTTTCACATATCGAATGCGGTGTACCCATGGCGTCCTAGGACGTAGGCACTTTGCGACCGTGGTGCCGGTGAGACGTTGCCGAAGTTTCGCACAGCAGAATTTTCTCGTGTTTGCAACCACGCCTACCTAACTGAATTTTTCGCGTTCGCTCGACACTATTTATGTATGATCAGCTCGCAACTAAGTGCTTGATCCTACGAGTTAGGTTGTTGTTTTTCATCGGCGCCGTACTTTGGTTAGGTGGGAGTCCCGCCCTAACTGACTTTCTGTTGGGTGAAATCGACCTCCAAACTGAATAACTTTCCTCACGAGCACCTCTATCCGCAAAGTGCCAGCAACTGGCGCCAGCACACCTGCTGACACGGCATTCCCGCAGCCCCACACCCGCAGTCGTTGCCGACTCCAACGCTTTCGCTTCGTCGCCCGGCAGGAAAACGTGCCGGTGACAGCGTGCCTTGCCTGACTGGTATTGACTATTTTTTTATAAGGTCTGCGCTCCACCCGTTTATATCCCTGTAGTTTCAATCTCGGTATATTTTTTATACCTCGAAAATACTACTGCGATCCTCGTTAAATACCGGGTTGCCCAGCTGCACTTCTCCTCCTCAACCATAAATGCATGGAGTGCATTTTCAATGCACTGACAGCCTTAGAAATGCAGTTCATTGCCTTGAAGGCGCTGGGTCGCATGGAGTTTCAGCGCATTTCCCAGCCCCTAAAGGGCCTCGAAGGCACAGGAAATGCACTCAGATGCTGAAAAGGGCGTGGTTGCAAGAGCTTGCAACTTGACAACTTCCGCCAATGCTGTAAAGTGACGCCACGTAGTCATGAAACGTAACAACTGGCGTTTTGCCACTTGCCTTGACGGAGAATTATATGAAACGACAACTGCTTCCTATCGGCCAGGACGATGGTCACGACACGATCAAAACCTGCTTCGGCTATGACGCCGCAACCGGCAAATATCATTACGGCTATCACAAGTCCAAAGCGAGCGCCGGCATTCAGCAGGTCATGTCCGTCGGTAGCCAGCACAGCTCGGCATACGAAACGGAAGGACAGCAGTTCACCGTGGCCGGCGGCCAGGCGCTGCTCAAGACGATGGACACGCGCGTGGTTAACTACCCTACTTCGGACCTGAACCGCGTGCTGGTCAACCATGCGCTCGCAGACGTGGGTCTGGGCGGCCAGGAGCTCTACCTGGTCACTGGCATGCCGGTGGACCAGTATTACAGGGAGAGCGCCCCGAACACCGAGCTGATCGAGCGTAAGATCGAGAGCTTGAGCAAGCCTGTGACCCGCATCGGCGCTGGCGCACCGATGGCCAAGATTGTCCGACAGAAGGTGGTCAGCGAAGCGATCGCCGCCTTTTACGACTCCTACATCAGCCATGACGGAACCCTGAACGATGCGATTGCGCAGATCATCGATCGTCGGCCGGTCGCAGTGATGGACTTCGGCGGCAAGACACTCGACCTGGCTGTCGTCATCGAAAAGGTAAAGGGAGTGTACGGCGAAAAGAGCGGCACCGAGAACATCGGCGTTCTCACGCTGATGACGAAAATCGCCGCCCGCATCAAATCGCAGTTCAACCTGAGCAATGATCCGCCGGCCGCGTACGTCGAGGAGGCCATGCGCACCAAGCAGTATGAATTCTTTGGCGAAATGCACGACGTGTCTGGGATCGTTGAAACGGCCTGCCGCGAGTACCTGGCCGAGGCGCAGTCGTTCTTTGTTTCGAAGGTCGGGGACGGCTCGGATCTGGGTGCGGTCATTTTCGTCGGCGGCGGCGCTGCCCTGATCCGTTCCGCTTTGGGTGACGACGCTTTCGCGGATGTGTTCCGCGGGAGGAGAATCATTGCCGAGGACCCTGAGTACGCGAACGCACGCGGCATGTGGAAGTTCGCCAACTTCATCGTCCGCGAGGAGGACCGCACGATCGAAGTCCCTGCGGTCGACGAGGCCGTGGGCGGTCGCGCCAAGAAGCTCGCAGCTTGAGCCTGGTTAAGCAATGGCACAGTACAACTTTCGATTGTTCCTGAAGCCGACGGCGATTGGCCAGGCCATCATCGATCGGCTCTCACCAGAAGGCGCCGATCGTCAGGCCTTGGCGCGACGCTGGATCGAGCTGGGTTACGCGCTGGAGCAAGCTGGCTTCCGTCTGGACGGCACCACGGTTTTTCAGGGCGCGCGGCCGCTGTCGCTCGAGGCGGCCGTGGCGCTTCCGATTCCATCGCATGGGCTGCAATCGTCGGCGGCAGGAGCTGTGGCGCATGAAGCTCGCGTTGCCGAGGCATCGGTCCCTGCCCACGCGAGTCTGGCGATGTCGACCACCTCGGGTGCCGCGGTAGCTGCTTCTGCGGATGCGGCTGCTGCTGACTCGGCCAAGACGCCGGCAGCGCCGGCCGTAACGCCAGTACCTGCTGTCGTGCCGGCCGCGCCGGTTCCCGGTGCTGGCACATCTCCTGCGCTAAACGCGGTGGCTGACAACCTTCGCAATTTGTCAGCGTGACCCCCTTCCTTTGAAATCGGTGGCGTTTTCGTAACCCATTGATTTCAAAGGAGTCCCAACTTGGGAAAAGCTACTCCCTTCCCTTCATCTCTTTTCCGCTCGCGTTCCCTTTGGTAGCTGCATAACTGGCGTTTTTCTAAGTCGTTGATTTTTAACGATTCCCAAGTTGGGAAAATCTAACGCCCTTTGGCATTAGGTTGACTTGTTCTACCGCGAACAAAGCACTGGCCATCCCTCCGTGGTTCGCCACTGCTGCTCTAGGAAATTCCTGAGCATCTTGTTGCCATCGGAACCGGGCACATGTGCTTCGCAGGTCAGGTAGTGAAACCTCCACGTGTACTTCATCAATGCAACGTATTGGTGAAGCGCGAGACAGCCCGTTCCTTTGTTTCCGCCAGCATGTTCCCTCGCCCTCGCCTTCAAATTTCCATGCTCACCTGAATAGACGATGTAGCCATCGCCCTTCTTTTCCGGGCCAAAGGACACTTTTTGGTCAATCAAAAATTTTGCGTCTTCGATACGTTTGGCGATCTTATAGTGCTTGCTGCCGACGCCTGGAAGAGGGCACGTGGCGAGAGCAACAAGCGGGGCATTCGTTTCGATCGCATACCATCCCGGTTCTGCCGGGATTTCGGCTCGCCAATCTGGCTTATCGAAATCCATTTCAACAACAGTGAAATTTTCCAGGTGGAGTTTCGGTATCGTCATAGTTCACATGTTCCAGAAGTTAAGCAAATGCGCTCGGCGTCGGACCAGCTCGACCGCGAACTGGGGCCGATAGTGTACTCGGCCGAGCGCTCCGCCGGACTTGGCGCCGCACAAAGGCGCCATCAATCTCGACGCGGAAGCAGGCGAGGGCGCTACGAGCGACTACGATACCGAGCGGCCCACGTCAGTCACCGAATTCATCTTCCCAGGCCGTGCTAGGTGGCACCAGGCGCACTGAACCCTCGACACAGGCTCGGGCGAACCGCAGGTTGACGGGTATTGATCCGCTCGGCGAGTGCACCAGCGCCAGCTGGCCAGGACCTCTCGACGCCTGGAACACGCCGAGAACGATGCCGTCCTCGGCGCAGACGTGGTAGCCGTCGTAGCGCCCGTCGAGGCGCTCCAGCGTGTCCTGCGCTGTCTGGTCCAGCTCGGCCGAGACGTGCGCTTCGCTGGTTTGCTTCGCTACCCAGGCGAAGTCGACGTTCTTGCGAAGCATTGCAGCCAGATAGGCGACAACCTCACGACCGCGGAGAGCGGCGATGTTGCTTTCGACTACCTTTACGACGTCGCTCAAGCGCTGTTTGACGCCCTTGGCTTTGGCCATGAGCCAACACACGGCGGTGCGCTTCACACCTAAGCCAAGCAAAGGCAGGAGCTCGACTGGCAGCCTGGTTTCGCGGTCGATTTCATCTTTTTTCGGCGAATCCGTGCACCCGGTTGTTTTCTGAATAGACTGACTCTTTTTGGTACGTTCCTTCTTTATAAGACCGTCTTCCACATTGGAAGACGGTGCCTTGTGGATAACCGGCTGGAGGCCGAGCAGAACCAGGGCTTTCAAGGTGAGAACGATCGGGGAGAGGTAGAAGGTCCCGCAGTGGCGCCTGCGCGTCTGCCTTCGAGTGATGTACCCTTTTTCCTCGAGCATCGCCAGTCCCCGATAGAGCGTGGAGTCTGACTGCAACAGCGCTTCGGCTCGAAGGGTATCTCGACGTGGGAAGATCTCCTTCGTCGGCGTGCGCGCGCGAACGAAAGTCAGAATACCGAAGAGCACACGTCTGGCCGTGAGATTCAGGTCCAGGCAGGTGAGAGGATCAAAAACCTGAGCGCGCGCGGCGATCAGCGTGACGGGGAGGGGCCGTGCAAGCGCGACGGCGCGGCCTGCCATCGAGTGGTAGAGCGTCATAAAACTCCTTTTCGTTGAGAAAAAGAGTCCCCGAGACTTGACAACAACTGTCTCTGCGCTACACTGTGGGCTGATCTCACCAGCTCATTAACCGATTGGCGTCGGTGTGCAGCGGACTCGAGGAGACGGTTGTATGTCTTTCTCAAAGCAAGGCCCAGGTTTGGCGACCTGGGCTTTTGTCTTTTTGGGACCCGTAATGTCCGGTGGCGTGTTTTATCTCACGGCTGTTTCCCCTGTAAGAGAGGCGGACGCGTTACTCAGCGCCTTTCGCGATCTCTGCCTTCATAAATGCCTCGAATTTCGCAGCCCACTCCTCTGGCGACACGGATGGGTCAGTAAGTTCGACCGTTACCCGATTGCCCCTTACAACGAGCTTCGCGAAGTTCTTTTTGCCTTGCTTGACGACAAGTGGTACAGCGGCCGCTGGCTTCGGAGCGGCCGGACGGGCGCCGTTGGCATGCGCGACCGCGTTCTCCTCGGTGAAGCGTATTTTCTTGTCCTCGTCGGCCGCGGCCTCGGCGAGCTTGTTGACAGCCTCGACGACCAGGTCAACACGACCAGCCTTCGAGGCCTTCGCCAAGCCACTTGCCGCAGTCGCGCCCAGGATAAATGGATTCTGGCGAAGGATTTCGTGCGCGCCGGCCGGTAGGTCATCGAATTGCATCAGGCGCGAGATCGTGGACGAGCTCATGCCCGATTCCTTGGAAAGCGCGGTTTGATCGTACCCATGCTGTGCCTGGAGCGCTTTCAGGCCCTCATACTTCTTGTAATCTGGCAGCGCCGGCGCCAAGTTCGCATAAAAGGCGAGGACGTCCGCGATCTCTTTCGGGACGTCGATAACGACCGCAGGAATCTTCGTGCGGCCGAGCTCCTCGTACAAGTCCGTCCGGTTGTAACCGGACAGCAGCTCGAAGCCTTCAGACGTCTCCGGCAGGATGGTCACCGGGTGGATGAGCGGGTTCGCAGCAAGGTTGGCCTTGAGTTCTGCGCGCTCTTCCGGCGTTAGCGGGCGCTGGCGGCCGGGCACACGGATGAGCCTGCCAATGTCGACTTCCATCGGTACGCCGCCCTTGGAGAGGCGCTCGATCGTGGCAAGTGCATCCTGATACTTGCCCTGCAGGTCCATTAACTGGCCTGGTGCGGTGCGTGGCTCCCGAGCTGCCGCCGGAGCCCCAGGGCGGAGCGGCCCCAAGGCGTCGAGGTTGATGCTCGCAGCTCGCTGTGCCTGATCTTTTGTAAGTGACATATGTTCCTCTTATGCTGCTTCGAGTTCTTCAGCCGCCCAGAAACGGCAAGTACGATCATCGATCAGGTCGACCAGCCTGTCGTAGGGCTCACGGATTCTTCGATACGCTTCTGGACTGCCGGCGTAATCCGAAATGTCGTAGACCGTCTTGAATTCGTTGCTTGCCGTGCGCGCGAGATCCGTTTCCGGGATCTCAACTGCGGTGACGTACGAGCCGTAGGTTTTCCTGATGAAGTCGTTGACGATTTGGGCACCTGGCTTATTCGGCATCCGCGAGATAAGTACTTCCACTGAATCGTAGGATTTCGTCTCTCCGTCCTTCGAGAAGCTCTTCATTCCAGTCACGAGTTCAGAGAAAAGCCCCCAAAACTGCACCATTGATGAGTAGGAGAGGATATCTGGGACGATCGGAACGACCATCGAGTCTGCGGCAAAAAGTGCATTGATGGTGAGATACGAGAGGGTCGGAGCCGTGTCAATGACGACGTAGTCGTACTCATCCAGCAGCGGCTCAAGCGCCTCACGCAGGACCTGCCAGAATTTGAAGGTCGCGTCATTCTGGTGTACCTGGGCCGGCAACATGAACTCTGCATTGAAGAGATCGGACGAGGCGGGGATCAGATCGAGATTGTCCCAATACGTTTTCATCGGGGCATACAGCAGATTCGGCTGCAAAGGTTCGCCCGTCTTTTTGTCCCGTTCGATGATCGGTAAGACCGTTTGGTGAGACTCAATTTCGGCGTTCGGGTTGATGCCATACAGGACCGTACTGGAGCCCTGCGGATCCAGATCGATGTAGAGAACGCGTCTGCCACGGCGCATTACAAGACCTTGAGCCAGGTTCATCCCAGTCGTGGTCTTAGTCACCCCACCCTTAAAATTACCTACCGTGAAAATTTTGCCCTTTTGCTTTTTCCGGCGTTTCAAAGGCTTGACGGTGGCCTCTACCCACTGGATCGTTTCCGCAAGAGTGAACTTGCGCATTTTGCCCTTCGACTCCTGCTGCCCTTCGGGTAACTTCCCCGATTTCAGAAGCGTGTTGAATTTGGTCTTGTCGATACCGCAGATGGCCTGGACTTTGTTGCTCGTGAAGATCGGCGGGTGCTTTTTGTGAGGCTCGGGTTGCACCATCGAGTCACGGATCAGCCGGAGCATCGCGGCCGCACGCTCAGCCACATTGAGAAGATCGTCGGCCGTGACTCTCGGCGGGGGAGGGGCAATCGCAAATTCCATTTAGGCTCCAGAAGTTGAGGCACGGAATCAAAGATCCAATGGCCAAGTAAACAACATTCTGGGGAGAATACTACCGATTCGTTCAAAACTCAACAAATCGGTAGTTTTTTGCCGTTGCGATTAAACGGGCTTGAAAGCGTCGCGATCGACCGCGAGGCCGTGCTTTTCAGCGATCTGCTTTCGCAGCCAGGTAGTGAAGGGCACCCTCTCCATCGCGTTCTTGAAGGTACCGGTGTCAGCGTTGTATGTGGTGGCCTTGCCAGCACCTTCGCCCGCGATATACTCGGCCGCGTAGGCTTTCACTTCGATGTCGGTGAGTGCGTTGACGAGATCTCGGATCTTATCGCCGCGAGCCAGGCTTTCTGCCTCGCTCTTCTGCTTTGCTGCAGTTGCTGCCTCGGCCGCAGCACGCTGCGCGGCTGCTCCGTCCTTCAGCTTCTTTTCGAATGCGCTGCCGCTCAGGTCGATGGTCGCGTCGTCCATCAGGCGTCGAACGTAACCCGCCGGACTCGCTTTGATTTGGCCGCCCCGCGCGCGCTGTTCCGTGATGTCTAACGCCGATTTTGCACGCTGCTCGTCGGTCAGCACCCACGCGACGGCGAGCTTTTCGCCGATTCCAAGATCGCGCAGCCGCTTGTAGGTGTCGCTCTCCTTCGCCTCGTCAATCATCCGCTCGTTCTCGCTGAACACAGACTGTTGCGCTTTCTCCTCTACGGAGAACCGAATTCGGGTGACCTTACGGCCTTTTCGCTCGTATTCCTCCTTGATCTTAATGTCGGACAAGGCGTTCACCTCTACCACGGCTTTCTTGATGACGAGCTCGGACAGGCGCCTGAAGTCGTCGTACGTCGGCGCCGTTGCGCCCATGAGCTTGCGGAAGACCTCGAGCGTCATCCACCCGGTTGAGCCCGTACGACGGAACCGTAGGCAGTTCTCGTAGAGGGTAAGTGCATATCCGGAGTTGAACTGCCTCTGGATCCCGACGTTGATGATCGCGTAGACGTCAGGATCGGCCAGCTCCTCCGCCAGGCGCGTCGAGTATTCATATTCGCAGAACCCGTTGACCAGGTCAGCCGAAGCGAGGAGGGCCGTGGCCGTCCATCTGGGCTTTTTTGCTGGCTCGTTTTCTTCCATCAGGTTGAACTCGACCGGCGTCGTAACGATTCGCAGCAGAGCTTTTTTCAGGTGCACCGTGTCGTCACCTTCAGACCATCCCAGCATGGCCATGAGCATTTTGGTGGGAAGGCGATGTTGCCTCGCTGTGGCCAAGGTGTCGAAGGCATTCAACAGCAGGATGTTGACGAGTTTGCGTTCCACCAGTCCCAGCTCGCCGGACGTGTGAATGGCCGCGACGTGCTTCTTCACTTCCTGCTTACCCCGGACCACTTCGCCGCGGCGGGTCGCGGGACTTGCGACGAGTGCAGTGCCTGATGAACCTTCGGCCTGGCGGTTCTCAAGTACTTCGCCAGATGCTGGCGCGGGGTCGCCTGAGGCGACAGCTGCTGCTGCTTTGCGGGGCATTACTACTCCAAATTGTTTCAACCTGATCAAATGCTATCAGGCAAAGCCATAGTTTCGCAATGACAGGTATGGCAATTCGCACCATCGCGCCTGCTGGCACAAAGCGATGTCGCCGTGATCGGCCGAGGCAGATCGTACGCAAAAACTTCGCTACGCGAATCTGCAACCACGCCCATCGCCCACATGGCAGCTACCCCGAAAACTATGGCATTACGCGCGGAAACAACGCGCACAACCGACCTGCGCCCCGAAAACTATGGCAATAGGCCTTCTAAACGGCCGTTTTTTGCAACCACGCCCCGGAAACTATGGCAATAGGCCGCAAAAAGCCAGTCTCGTCTGTCATTCGGGCGGAGCCGTGGCAACCATGTCCCGCTTTAACAAGGGGCAAAAACCGCTGTTTTCCCTCTGTAGCAACCGCATCCCAGAACTACCGCTACCGAGCTTGTCAAGACCTCCCCCTTCAAAAAATGTGAGTTTTTGTGAGATTTTGCAAGGATCCCACATTAATTTTCTTCAACGTTGGCATTTTTTCACCTATTTCATTAACGCTTGGAAATTGTTGTTGAACCGAAATCAATATTGATGGGTCCGCCATGATTCAACGACCCCGAAAACTATGGCAATAGCCCTGTACGCATCGAAAAGCGCCCCGGAAACTATGGCAATACCCCCCGGAAACTATGGCGATACCCCGAAGACTATGGCGGTCGGCCCCGGAAACTATGGCATTTCGCCCCGGAAACTATGGCCATTCTCTCCGCCGACCCGCATCGTTACTCGCTCTTCGTGACGTAAACGGTTTTAAAGGTGTTGTCTTTAAAGTTAACAACAACAAGCCGCCTTCGTCGGCTCGTTGTCGTTTGTTGATTTTTTTGAAGGCAAAAAACCTGAAATCAAAAGCGGCCTACGGCCCAAAGCACCCCCAACCGCGAGCCTCTGTAGACGACTTGGTGCTGACCGCCCAGCTGGCGTGTGGCGCCGCTGCCGGGCGCCGGATCAGCAGGGTGGATTGGAGCTGCACATGCCCGCCGCCGGTATCGGCCGGAGCAAAGCGATCGGCCGTGATGTTTTTTGGCAACCACCTCGTAGTGTCTCCGTCGGGAGAAAATTCTCGAACGGTTACAGACGTTGCCTGCATGCATCCTTTTCTTGCACTGTGCCACATGACAAGGTAATCTATTGCCTTGATTCATTTTATGATTACAGGACAGAACAAATGACCGGCAGCCCTCTTCCGAAAAGCCGCGCAGCGATCGCCGTGATCCTCGCTGCAGTGCTCGTTGGATGTGCGTCACCGCAACCTGTGGAAGAGCCGGATAACACTCCGGGAGTACGAACGTCGATTCTCCAGGCCGCTGAGCGTGCTGAGGCAAAGAAGGCGCAAATGGCCGATGCTGCGACACCAGCAAGCTTGTCCGGTAACACGATGACGGTCATCTGGGAAGGCGACGCATCCGAGATCCTAAAGCGCATCGCCGCAGCCCAGAAGCTGACCTTCAAGCACACTGGCCCGCAGCCGCATTTGGCGCTGCCGGTCTTCATCAAGCTGCGCAACGTGACCTTGGCCCAGGCCCTCACTGCGGTCGGCGAGCAGTGCGGCGGCCGTGCGGATGTCGTCCTGAACGATTCCTCCATCGAGCTCCGCTCAAAGCTGTACTGACATGACTCGAGCTTTCTCTCGCGGCGTACTGTGCGCCACAGTCCTCCTGATGCCGCTGGCGCCGTTGGCTTCTGCAGCGCCGTCGGTACAGTCGAACCTCGACAAAGTGCTCTCCGCTTCGTCCCGCGTCCCGACCATCCCGTCCGGCATCTCGGAAGTGCGCGCCGCGGCGCTCAAGCAACTTGGTGTCGGCTTGGGTATGCGCGCCGGCCTGGCCGATGAGAGCAAGGTCATCACTGCGGAGATCGAGAAGGAAAAAGGTGTCTTGGACACCAAATTCAATTTCGGATCGCTGACCTTTCCGTCGGGAGCATTGCCGCCAGTGATCGAAGAAGCGCAGGACGTCATCGCAATCACCGAATACTCGATGCGCGTGCAGGGGCACGTCTATCGCATCGTGACGCCGGCCACCTTCGGCCAGAACAATTGGCGCAACTACCTGTACCTGGGTTTGACCGACAACGACGACCAACTGGTCGGCGACGCGCAGCGCAGCATCCTTCCCAAGGACGACACCGAGAAGGCGTACTGGGAGTCCATCGTGCGCACCGCGTACGATGAAGGGCGCAAGCAGTCACGCAAGATCTTCGAACTGAACTTGGCGCGCCTGGAGCGTGATTTCAACGGCATGCGGCTGTTCTACACCTTGTACGGCCGCGGCCTCGTGAGCGCGCCGAAATTTGCTGCCGCGACCGACAGCGTGAGCCGTCCAGATCCGAACACAATCATCATCGGAGACTCGGTCTTCCGCATTTCGTCGCAGCCGGAGTTCAATGGCAACAGCGCTGAATGGAAGACGACGAAATGACGCCGAACACGATCGAGGGTCTCCAGCCTTTCGCCCTGCACGCGGGGTTCGGCGAGCGGGAAACCCACACGATGATCACGTCGGCCCTCGACCAGGGCTGTTCGGATTTGAAAATCCAGAGCAACGATTACGTCACGGTCTACTGGCGGCGCCGGTGGTACCCGCTGACGAACCGTCTCCTCGAAGACACGGAGGTGAAGAAGATTCTGTCGATCCTGTGCGGCCCGGCGGCGATCCCAAAGCTCGGTAAGGGCGACGAGGTGGACGAAGACCCGGAGTTCTTCCGCCCCAACGCTGATCGAATCTTGGTGCGTTTGCGTCTTCACGCGATCGCAGCTCGCGTCGGGGGTGAAAAGAACGGTGTCTCAATCACGATCCGTACCATCCCGGAGAATTTGCCCGAGCTGTCGAAACAGGGCCTGCCGGAGGGTGTCGCGGAGGACCTGCTTGTTGACAAAGGCTTGGTCCTCGTCAATGGTGCAACCGGCTCAGGCAAGACGACGCTGATCGCAGCCGTGCTTCACGAGCGCACCAAAGAGACGCCCGCGCCCAGCATCCAGACCTTCGAAGAGCCGATCGAGATCAGCTATGGGAAAGCTGGGCTCGGACGCGGGCCCCTGGTTGCGCAAGCTGCGATCGGAAAGCATCTCCACAGCTGGGGCCGCGCCGCGCCATCCGCGATGCGATCGAAACCTGACATCCTGTTGATGGGCGAGGTGCGTGACGAAGAGACCGCCGACAAAACGGTTGAAATGGCGATCACTGGTCACGGCGTCCTGGCGACGATCCATGCGGACACCCCTAACGAGACCATGTTCCGCCTGGTCGAGATGTTCCCGGCCGAAGTGCGGGCGGCCGCCGCATCGAAAATGCTGGGTGCGCTGCGCATGATCTGCTCACGCAAGATTGTGAAGCTGGATAACGGCGATGTGGTTCCGCTCACGTCGTGGATCTCTTTCGACTCGGACATCAAGGACGCACTGCAGAGCGAAGAGTGGCCGTACCCGCGCTGGGCGCGCTTCGTTCGCAATTACCTCATCGAGCATGGCCAAGATTTCGCCAGCCAGTGCGTGCCGTTCATTCGCAGCGGCGCAATGGGCTTGAAGATGTTCCGCGAAATCACGCAGATGGGCCGTGTTGAGGCGCAGCAGTATTTCGACAAGGCGAGGGGCTGATGGATTGGCGCAACGCGGGTTTCCGCACCAAGATCGGGAAGATTGACGGCTCCGTCATCTTCCCGTTGCTCCTGGCGATCGTTGTTTTCCACTACGTGACCATCTTCTTCCTAGTGCTGTACGCCGGCGTGAGCATGTACATGTCGTTTCGAGGACGGTCGATGAAATGGTTGTGGCGCCGGCTCCGCTTCTGGTTGAGACGGGGCGTGATCTTGGCGCGCACGCAGCGGTATTGGCGATATGTAAGAACCGGACACTATTGAGAGCAAATCAAATGAAAATGAATAAATTGGTACTGGCGATGGCACTCCTCATGGGGGCCGGCTCTTCGTACGCGGGCTTTGTCGATAACCGGGCAGCCGACGGAGTGGTCGACGTGAACTATAAATCTGTTTCCGTCGAAGACTTAGTAGCCGATATCGTGCCGCCGGGGTATCAAACCGAATACACAAAGCCCTTCCAGCGCAGAACCCTGGTGACTATCGCCGGCAAGGGCACTTGGTACGCCCTGCTGACGGAAGCCGTAGCGAAGTCGAACCTATCGGTTTATATCGACCAGGACAAGCGTACGGTCAAAGTCACCGATCGTTTGGCGCCGGCTGAACGGGAGCCCGAGGTCATTGCATCGTCGGTTGCTGCTCCCGTTGTGACGCCCGCCGGTGCTGTCGAGGCCTCGACCCAGCCGTCCGCGGTTGCACGCCAGGCCACGGGACTTTCGTCGGCGGTAGCGGTGAAGCCGGCCGTCCTCAAGGTGCAAGGCCCGGTCGATACGCCGGCGCCGACCGCGTTCACCACGACTAGCTCCGACTATCAGGTATCGGCGGTGCTCCAGCGGTGGGCCAGCCAAGCAAACATGCAGTACGTCTGGGAGCCACGCAACGTCGAGTTCCAGATCAGCGCTGAGAACGACTGGGGCACCGACCTCCGCCAGGCAGTGCGCGGCCTTCTGACGTCGGTTCAAATGAACCAGCGCACCCAGGCTGGTCGGGAACGCGTGCGGGCCTGTATTCACCCGAACAAGCCGAAAAATGTACTTCGCATCATTCGATTCGAAGAGCGCTGCCAAGGAGATATGTGATGCGTGAGTCCATTCCGCTTGCAGTGACGGCGATTGCGGCAGCTGCATTTCTCACCGGCTGCGCAGGCTTTTCGGCGAATAACGACTCGATTCGTGAGCATCGCGATGTTCGCGAAAACGAGGCGTCGAAGGCTGAGGACCGGCTCGCCGCGCAGCGTTACGCGGCCGGCGTTCGCGATCTGGTCGAAGATGCGATCACACCGTACACGGGCAGCCAGCAGATCGCGCCCCAGCGGTGGGCGCAATGGCCGCTGGCGCTGCGCCCTGGAGCGCAACTGAACCTGCGCTTCTCCGACAACGTCGTGGATAGCAACGGCAACTCGAACATTCCGTTGTCCGATTTCGCGCAGAAGATCAATCTGGCAACCGGTATCCCGGTACGCGTCAAGCCCGACGCGCTGCTGGATGAAAACGGAAAGTCTGTGACCGTAATGGTGCCAGCGACTTACAAAGGGGGCGTTGCGCCTCTCTTCGAGCAGCTCGCGGCCCGCTACCGTGTGCACACTCAGTTCGAGAATGGTCAGCTGGAGTTCTTCCGCACGACCACCCGCCGCTTCGTGATCGGTGCAGCTGCCGCTTCTGTCGGTGGCAGCATGGGTATCGATAGCGGTGGCGGAGAAGGGGGCTTCAGTACGACCGCGAGTATGACTTCGAAGTTTCAAGAGATCGATGCGCCCAAGAGCCTTATCCCTGGCATCAAGCAGTGGATGAGCAAGGGCGCGCCCGACCCGACCTACAATCCCGCGACGGGATCTTTGACGGTGACCGACACACCGGAAGCGCTCGACCGGATTGGCGAATACATCGACAGTGAAAAGCGCCTGATGAATCGCGGCGTCATCTTCGACGTTGATGTCATCCGCTACTCGAGCAAGAACGTCGGCACATCAGGCGTCAACTGGCAAGTGGCCTATCAACGGGCCAAGGCGCTGTCCGAGACGACAGTGACCTATAACGCGCCCACGAAGGCACTGGACCTGGCATCCGGCTTGCTGGGCGCCACGCTGATGGGCGGGGCGGACGGACAAAACCGTTTCGCCGGGTCGGCAGCACTTATTGCGGCACTCAACGAAAGCGGCCAGGCCATCGTCGTGAGACATCATGTCCTGGAAACGCAGAACCGTGTCGGCATCATGTACGCAGCGAACAAGACGTTCGACTATGTGAACGAAGTTTCCGCGGCGTCGTCCCTGTCCGGCGTGGCCTCGGGCCAAAAGACAAAAACCGAGAACGTGGGCCGCACGCTCATGTTGGTGCCGGCCATCACCGGAGACAACGACGCGTCGGTCGACATCTCGATTCGCGAATCGGTGAAGAACCCGTTCGGCACCAATACAAGCGGCAAGGGCGATAGCCAGACTACCGTCCAGCTGCTGGACAAGGATACCGAGGTTGCTCGTCAACGCGTCGGCTTGCACAACGGCGAGTCGCGCGTGCTCGCTGCAATTAGCGGCCGCACCAACGAAGGGACTGACCAGAGCCTCGACAAACACCTGTCCGCCATGTTTGGCGGGAATGTCTCCGGCAACCGATCTGAAGACCAGTACTACCTGGTCGTCACGATGCGGTTCAAGGAATAACGGCACGGGACCAGAATGGCGCAGATCATCAATGTTGGTGGCAAGAAGCTGTTAGCTGGGATGCACTGGCTCGACCCTGAGTCGGTGAAGTCGAATACCCAGCAGGGACCGGCCTTCCTGTCCAGGTTCATCAAGCCCAAGAGCGCCGCCGGTGCCCAAATCACCGAGCGCGAACTGGTCGCGGCGCAGAGGGCAAGCTATGCCGCTGGCACCACCCGTAACGCCTGGGGCTACTTGAGCGCGTTCGAGAAGCGTGCAATGAGCAAGGTCTCTCGCTTCGACAAGGTCTATTCCCTGGCCGAGATGTTCAGTGCGGTGCCCGGCCTGGCCGTGTGCTCGATCCTGATCGCACAGATCCCTGGCGAAGATGAATACGTCATGTGCACGTCGATTAACGCTCACCCGGCGCCGGGTGACTTCGACGTAGTCGTTCCCGCCTCGGAGGTCGCAAACACGCTGCTGCGCTGGGACAGCCAATTGCGCGCCGTAACGACCAGCGCGCCGGCAATGTATGGCACGTGGCCTGGCGTCACCAATAGCCTCAGTCTGGATAAGCTGACGTCGATCGCAGCTGCAGTCCGACCCGTGCGGTCGGTGGGCATGGACGTGCGCCAGGTGGCGGTGCTGGCCGTTGTCGTGGGCGGCTCGGTGGCGGCTTATATGGCCTGGGAAGACCACAAGCGCGAGCAAAGCATCAAGGAGGCGCAGGTGCGCGCCCGGCAGCAGGCGCCAGCAGCGGTGTATCAGAAAGCGCTCGACGAGCAGTGGCCTACCCAGCCGTGGGGCAACCTGGCGCGCGTGCGTGCGCTGCAGCAGCACGTTCGAAAGGTGCGCGAGTACGTTGGCGGCTTTAAGATCTCCAGCGCTGTCACTTGCCAAATTCTGACCGGTGTCTGCACTTTCAGCTACAAGAAAGACGGCGACAGCGCGGCCACATTTCAGGATTTTATCGACGACATCGAAGGACAGTTTGTGCCGACGTCTTTCGGCCAGGACGGGAAAACTGTCGAGGTAAGCATGACAGTTAAGAACCTCCCGGCCTCTGCAGCGCCCCGCATGGATGTGCTCGCCGACGAGTCGCAGTCGCCACTTCTTTTCTGGCCACTCATTCAAAAGTTGGTACCGACACAGAAGGTTTCGGGCAGCCAGCAGGTTGACTACAAGGTATTCCCGCAGGGCCTGGGTATCAACGAAGCGGCCGTGCCCACGCTCATTCGGTCGGCCGGGGTCACCGTCACCTATCCGCTGTGGGATCTGGTTCAAATCCCGTCGGCGAAGGGCGTTTTCGCGAACGCTATCAACTGGAAAACGCTGACCGCCGGGAATGGCGCCGTGACATTGGCAGGAGAAATGTATGCAAAAAAAGCAAATCCTTAAATGCGTGCTGGTAGTGGCCGGCTTGGGCCTGGCGCAAGCGGCCAGCGCCCAGGCGGCACCCTCGCCATCGCCCACGGGGGGGCCAGCTGCAGCCGCAGCATCGACAGCAGCTGTCGTCCCAGTGCAGAGCTATACGCTCGGCGATCTGGCCGATATGGCCCGCGACCTCGAGTTTGAGAAGCAGCGCCGCGCACTGCGTGAGGCAAAAGGGGTGGTGGAGGTCAAGGCGCCCGCCCCGGTTCCCCTCCCTGTTAAAAAGAAGGTGAAGGCCCCGCCGAAGCCTATCGAGCCGGAAGGGCTGCAGGTGCGCGCAATTTTTGGCATGCCCCGGAGCGAGACGGTCCGCTTCTTCACCAATAAGGGTCAGTTCGAAGACCACCATGTCGGAGAGACCGTCCAGGGATGGACGATCATCCAGGTCGCCGATGAAGGAGTAGTGCTGCAGAAAGGGAAGGTGATCTATCCCCTGGCTCTCCGAACGCTCCGCATGGCTCCTGAATCAGCAGACGGCGGAGAGTCCGAGCCGCTCGCCAGGAACGCCGTTCAAGCGGGCCCGCTGCCAAGCCCTAAGCTCGTCAGCGGTCAGTGATAGTAAAGGACGACGATGATCTCGCGACTATTCGGTTTCCTTAGTGGACGATCGTCTGTATCCGTGCCGGCAGAGCGGCCGCAGCCTCTGCTTGAGGCTGCGGCGCCGCGGCGCGCGGTAGGAGCCGGAGCGGTCTCGCATCCTCAAATCGCTCCCGGCACCGTGTTCGAATCGACCGACCAGCTGCCGCCCAACTGGTTTGTTTTGAGCGGCAAGCACGCGACCCACGGTCGCCTGGATGTGACAGAAAAGCTTCTGCACACTGTCGCTGTGCTGGCCTATCCGCTTCCAGCCAGCGGTGAAAGGCGCTTTGGCACGCTTCGTCTCTCCGTCGCCGGATGGACGGAGAGCCCGAAGAACATGCGCCATGGCCTCGCGATCAACCGCGAACTGGCCGACCTGGCCGTGGCTAAGAACGTTGTGCTTGACCCGGCCCAGCCTTTCGAAGCGTCCCGCAACCTTATCGCAACGATTAACGGCGTTGACGCGAACGAGCACGCCGGCGAGGCGGTGTCCGCTCACGAAGCCAAAGTATTGCGTCGCGACCAGGAGCTGCGGCAGGCCCAGTCCGAGAACCGTTTCAATGGCATGATCAATGAATTGCTGACGCAAGCGGTGAAATTCGGTACCGCCGACATCCACATTTACGTCCGCTACGACAAGGACAAAAAGACGCAGCGAAATCGATCGCTCATCGAGTTCCGTATCGACGGCGATATCGAAACTGTCGATGACCTGCCGCCAGCGATGAAAGATCCGGCCGAGCTGCGCGGCATGATCGGCTACATGTACAACGAACAGTGCTCGAATCGGTCGGAAACGTCGTTCAACCCAGGTAATTTTCTCGAAGCGACACTGAACGACCGCGTCGTCGGCACGCGCGGTGAAACCATTCGGGGACGCTTTACGACCTTCGACCTGGGTGACGCCCCAGCACCGAACGGCGATCGCCCTTTCAAGCTGGTATTACGCATTATCTACGTCGATCGGGTTGAGATCCCCACTCTCGAAGCGCTTGGATTCTTCCCTGACGTGATCGCGGCAGTGGATCGGTTTACGAGCAACAACAAGCGACTGTTGTCTATTTCGGGTTCGGTCAACATGGGCAAGTCGACGACCCTGCGTTCTGTTTTCGCCAACGTTGGGGGTGCAAAGTACTCGGCCGAAGATCCGATCGAGAATACACACCCGAATACTGCTCAGATCAACGTCTCAGGTGCCGAAGCAATGGAGCGTGCGCTGTTACGCTTCAAACGAGGCGACTTGAACACGCTGCTTATGGGGGAGGTTCGCGATCGGCAGACGCTGGAGATGGCAGTGAACGTCGTCCTGTCCGGCCACCCGGTCTATACCACGACACACTCCGATTCGGCGCTGGCCCAAATCGCCTACTTCCTCTCCTCGAAGATGGGGATGCAGGCGGACCTCCTGGCACACTCGGCCGTGTTGGGCCTGCTTATGCACCAGGTGCTGGTGCGGAAGCTCTGCACGTGCGCGTTGCGCGGAGGCCGGGCAATGGAGACGCTCGGACTGCAGCGCCTGCGACACATCGAGAAAACCTATCACGTCGATGTCGATCGCTTCCACGCTCACAACCCTGACGGCTGCGAGATATGCCGAGCACAGGGACATGCTTCGCGCGTTGGCTACATGGGCCGCAAGATCCTCGCGGAATACTTTGAGCCGGATACCGACGACCGCGTCTTGATCGGTAAGCGGGACTTCCTGGGCCTCGAGAGGCGCTGGCGGGAATCGCATGGCGCCTTTGATGACCTGACCAATACACGTGGTCATACCGCTCTGGAGGTAGGCCTGAAGGCTGCGCTCCAAGGCGGTATAGATCTGCGCTCCATCGAGCGATACTGCGGCCGCTTCGAAGACGCGGTGGTCGTGAATTCTCCGAGCTTCGTCCCTGCGGCCAAGCCGGTGATCGGCAGCGGCGTCATCGCCAACCTACCAGAATCCCAGCGCGCGTGAGCGCGTCGAGCAAGGAATAGCAATGACTTCATTATCCGACGCGATCGCCATCTGGAACGCGCGCCGCCTTTTCAACGCCCAGCGCTCGGCCTTTTATCGCGATTTGGGCGCCTCGCTGGCCGCCGGCGCGCCCTTGAATGGTTTGATCAGCGAGTACACCAAGCAGGATGTGCCCGGTATCAGCCCCATGATGAGCTTGTGGGGCGAGGGCATGCTGGCGCACCCTGGCTCGCTTGCACGCGCCACCACGGGCCTGGTCAGCGAGAGCGACACCATTATCATCTCGGCAGCCGAGATGAACCCAGGGACTGCAGGCAAGCTCTATCAGATGTATGCCTCGAACCTGGCCCAGCGTAAGGCGATGATTCGGGCTGTGATGCTCCCGTTGATGCTCCCCGCGTTCACGTTCGCTGCCTTGGTGGCAGTGCTTTTCTTCTTCAAGCTGGTGATCTACGCCGACATGCTCAAGGCCGTGCCCTTGAAGTACTGGCCGCCATACGGAGCGCTTTCGTACTCGGTTATCGACTTCTCAACGGGACTGGGCGGCGCGCTCGTCGCGGCCGGTGTGGTCGGCCTGTTTGCGTTCGTCGCTTGGAGTCTCAATAACCTCGCTGGGCCATTCCGGGATTGGGCGGACCGGAGGATTCTGCCGTACACCCTTTTTGCACAGATGGAGTTGATCTCGACGGTTACCGCGATCTGCTCGATGATCGATGCCGGCATCTCCGATACGGTTGCGCTCAACAAGGTCACGTCGAACGGCTCGGTGTGGATGTCCTATCAAATGGAAAAAATCAGGTTCCACACCGGTCGAGGGAAAACCGTGCTCACCTCGCTGCGTGACCTGCCGCTGCCAAAAATGCTGGCCGCGCGAATCGTCGTGCTGGCCGGGGAAGAGAAGCTGGCAGACGCGCTTCCCGATCTTGTGATCAAGAGCTGCCAGGATGAAACGGTAAGCATGGTCGAGCGCATGCAGATTCTATCCAAGATCATCACGATGGCTTGCGTTCTCATTCTCATGTGCTTCGTCGCTGTCCTAATGCTCGGCAACATCAGCTTCTCTGAGGCGAGCCAGGCATTTTCAAATGCGACACAAAGGACTCGTTGAGCTGTGTTTCAAACTTGGCGTAGGCGATCATTTTGTTTGCGCCAGGAAACTCCTTGTGCTATTTTATAGCGATTATACGTAACAATGAATTGCGGACCTCTAAGTGCGCAAATCTCATCTCAAAAATCCATTACCAAGAGGATCTGCTCTAAATGATCGCCCCCATCCATATTTCTTCCAATATCCGCACGCGCCAACGCGGCTTTACGCTTTTTGAGTTAGTCGGCGTGCTGGCACTGATCGCCGTCGCCATGTATGGGCTGATCAGGGCGAAACGTGGGGCCGAGGTTAACACCAACGCGCAGACGCTTTACAACAGTGTCGCCACCGTCCAGCAGGAAACGTCGAAGGTCTATCCTGGCCTGTTCACGGGTCTGACCTGCGTTACGCTGGCTAACAACAGCGTGTTCTCCGGCACTTCGTTCCGCGTCGACCGTACGGTGCCGGCGACACCGACCGTGTTTTACAACGCGGAGCCGAATAGCCAGATATCGTGCGCGGCCGCCTCGGTCATCGTTGCCGGCCAGAACGACGGCTACACGCTGACTTTCCCAGGGCTTTCGAACGAGATGTGCAACGCTGTCGTAGACAAGCTAGACCAGACCGCGTGGCTGATGTCGGTCAACGGCACTTCGGTCAAGGCACTGCGCGGCGCGCTCAATACCACTACCAGTGGCACCCAGTGCAACGCTACGGCAACGGCTGACAACCAGACCGTTGTGGCGTCGTTTGCCAGGTCGCTCCCGCCGCAGTAATACCAGTGCAGTAGCAACGAAAGCGATGACGGGCAATGGGCTCGCATCGCTTTCTTGCATTTAAGCCGAGAGAGCTGAAGTGATCAAAAGGTACAGTAAATTGCAGGCCCAGAGAGCAGCGCGCCGGCGCCATGAGGCAGGGTTCGGCATGATCGAAGTCCTCATCATGATCGCCGTGACGGGTGCATTATTGGTGGTCTGGAATCGGGTCCAAGTCGCTCGCCAGATTGATGAAACTGATAAGGCAGTGGCCGCGCATGGCCAGTTGGTTCAATCGGGCGTCAACAAGTACATCAACGACTACCGGCAAACGCTTCTCGCGAGCGCTACGCCAACCATTCCTGGCTTCGCGTCACCCCTCGCTCCCACGCTCCTCGAGCTGCAGGCCAACCCGGTCGGCAACCCGTACCTCCCCTCTGGCTACAATCTCGCGAATCAGTTGGGGATGACCTACACGGTCGCGCTGTCGCTCCTGCCGGCCGGATGTACACCAGGTGTCAACTGCACCGACGTCACCGGACTGGTGACCTCGACACAGGCGCTGATCG
Organism: Massilia orientalis; assembly: GCF_030411975.2. Classification (NCBI taxonomy): domain Bacteria; kingdom Pseudomonadati; phylum Pseudomonadota; class Betaproteobacteria; order Burkholderiales; family Oxalobacteraceae; genus Massilia; species Massilia orientalis. The sequence continues at coordinate 216,868 of NZ_JASNRB020000013.1, forward strand.
ATCCGACGACGAACCGGCCTGATGGCCGGCGCGTTGGAGGCCTGGCCAATAAAATCGGCCTGGACGGAGCATCGTCCAAAGTTGGTGCCGGCACGATCCTCACTGGCCCGGCAGGTACCTGGCCGCAGGCGAACCCCCGCGGCAACGTTGAAGGGATTCTGGCCATCCGCGTGGGCTTCGGGTCGGTCGATTACAGCTCACTCGACGCACTTCTTCCTCGTGACGGTACGCGCCCGATGACCGGGCCTTTGCGTTTAGGTGGAAATCCGCTCTTGAACGCATCCACCATTTCGGCCTCAAGCACCATTTCGACCACCGGAGGCAATATCACCACGGATACTGGGTCGATCACGTCGAATTCGGGCTCCGTCACGACGAATAGCGGCTCGATCATGACGAACAGCGGCTCGATCACGACCAGCACTGGAAATATAACGGCCACGGCCGGCAAGGTAACGGCCAAGTACTTCGTGCCGGCGGTACAGGCCACCGGCGGCGCCTGCGCGGATAACAGCGCGATCGCAACCGCGGTCGACGGCACGATCCTGGTGTGTCGCGCTGGTGCCTGGCGCGTCCACGCGGGACCGATCGCGGACAAGGGCACCGCATGCACGCAGCCAGGCGCGCTTGCCACCACATCGACGACCGGCGAGGCCGTAATTTGCCGAGGATCGACGTACATCGCGCTGGCGAACGCGATCGGGAAATACGTTGAAGTCAGCCGTCAAAGCGTTATGGACGGCAACGTCGTTGCCTATCCAACGTGCGAATCGGGCGGTGTCCCGGCCTTCCGGTTTGGCATGGTGCAGACCGCGGTGGACGTCAGCTCCGCGCCGCCCAAGCAGGTCACGAATCTCACGGCCGCAATCGGACCAGGCAGCGCCTGGACAGTGTCGTACAAGCTCCGGGACGACCTTGGCAATCAGACCTCGGCGAACGTCTACAACCTCCAGGCGGTGATGTACCTGGAATGCAAATACCCCTAAAACGGATCACAGGATGCAAATGTCACAGAAATATCTGGGTGGATTGTTAATTGCCGCGTTAGCCAGCTCGTGTATCGCCGCAGCGAATGACGGGCCGGGCGTCGGCCGTGCGCAACAGGGTAAGAGGAAGGACGCCGTGCAGCAGCCGCAGATCACCTGCGCTGTCTCCCCCGAGCTGTGCATGAGCGAGCCAGTCGCGCGTGGATGCGGGGACGGCCGGCATTGGTCTGCCGCGGGAAGTGGAATGGCGCACTGTGTTGACGATGACCGCAGCTGCGCGGACGGTAAGGCTGCGAAGCGCGACGAATACGACAACCTGGTCTGCGCGGATGAGAAGGCGGGTGGAGAGGCGGCTGAGCAAGAAAGCCAAGGCGGCGCAGCTCGCGCCGCGAATCAACAATAAGAAGGGAAGCGAAATGAAGAAAATATTCGTAGGCCTGTGGCTGGCCGTGATTGCGTTCACGGCCAGTGCCCAAGGCAACTGCACCGTGAGCCCAGAATCGTGCATGACGGCGCCGATCGCGAAGGCGTGTCCGGTCGGCAAGCGATGGACCACGGCGGGTAGCGGAATCGCTCACTGCGTTAACGTGGATCCAGTTTGCGCCTCGTCGGAAAAAATTGCTTACGACAGCCTCGGTAATCCGTCCTGCGTGTCGCGTTGCACGGCCAGCGAATACTGGGACGGCAGCATGTGCCGGCCGTGTACAACAACATCGAGTGGCACCGGCTCGTGTCAGTCAGGCTACACTGGCACCGCTTACCGTTCGGTGACGACGAACACCTGTGCTGGTACGACGAGCTACGGGAGCTGGGACTATTCCAGCTGCACGCAGTCGTGCAGTACCTCGTCGACGACGGAGTCCGGCTCTTGCCAGTCCGGCTATAGCGGCACCGCTTATCGCACGGTAACGACGAACTCGTGCTCCGGATCAACCAGCTATGGAAGCTGGGACTATTCAAGTTGCAGCTCGTCGGCTCCTAGCACGCCGGTTACTACCCCGTCGACGCCTTCTTGTGGCCCTTCGACTACTACCGAGAATGGATCCTGCCAGTCTAATTACACCGGAACCGCCTCCCGTTCTGTGACGTCTAACTCGTGCACAGGCTCGACGACCTACGGACCCTGGGACTACTCCGGATGCACCTATAGCCCAGTGATTGAAAAGCCATACGACATGTGCCCGAACGACGGACAGGTCAAGTACTCTTGCACTGCAGCTGGCACCCCCGGAAGCAGCGGAAAATACCAGCAGACCAGATATAAGGACAATGGGCTGAATAACGGAGGCTGTACGACATCCACTATGCAGATCGGGACATGCGGCTACAATCCAGGCTTTTGGTCCAAAGAGTATTGAGTCGAAGTCAGGCCACAATCATGAAGTCTGGCATTCTCTGGCACCCGACGTTTGGGTCTTGGTGACGAAAACATCCATCGCAATCGCGCCATATTTCCTGAGCAAGACCCGATGGGCTAAACCATTGCCTATCGGGTTTTTTGCTTACTTCATTCTGTTTGTCAAGCACGGTTGTCTTAGCCGCGCAACCTAATGCGATCGTTGGACAAGAAAATTGAAAAGGGCTGGGTCTGCGAGATACAGACCCAGCCCTAGATCCTCACAATGGCTCACCGCTCGTACTGAGCGGAATGCTATTCAGTTGCGCGTTCTTAGGCGTGCGTATCGATGACTTACTGGCAACGATAGTCCTTGGCCGCCGTCGTGAAGCTCCACGACTTGCTGATGGTCAGGATACCGCTTGTGGCGCCAGTCGCCGTACCAGTCGCGGTGCCCGTGAACGTCACGTTGTACTTGGTGCTGGCCTTGAACGGTGCTTTGCCGACGATGAAGGCAACATACTTCGGCACGAAGCCGGTCGTGTCGTTATCGCTCGTCACAACGCGCACGTCGAGCGGAGTGCTCTGGCCAGCTTCCGTCACCGTGAACGACGTTACCGCCAGTTTGGTACTCTCCTGCGACATCAGACTGATCGGGAAGCTGGTCTTGGCGCAGAAAGAAGCTGTGGTGCCGTCCAGATCAGCGAACGGATTCGGCGCTTCCGGTGCGTGGGTCAGGCCAACGGCGGTCTGATCGTTTGTGGGATACACGCCGACGTAGTCACCTCCCACATTCTGCTTGGTAGCCGCCGTGCCGAAGTCGATGTAGGCCGGACGGGCGGTATCGCCGTTGACCGGAGGCGCAATGCCCAGATCAGTCCAGCCTTGCGACATCATGAGGACGCGGTGGTAGATGGTCGCCGAGAGTCCTTCGATCACTTCCGAAGCGTTACCGGTTGCGCCGGTCCAGCCGATAACTTCGCTCGATGCACTCGGGGTGTAGCCGGCTGCGACAAGACGGTCAGCGACGGTGACACCAGTGAAGCCTGGAGTGCCCGCAACCTCGGTGTGGGGCGTAGCGCCGCCGTTGTTGGTCGCCACATAGTCCGAGTGGTTTTGCGCGGCCATGTCGATTTTCGCACTCTGGTTCACCGGGCCGAGGTTCAGCGCGGCGCGGAAAGCAGCCAGAGCATTGAACGCGCTCATCTGCTGCGAACCTGCGAGGTAGGTCGGGGTCACGGCTGGCTGGGTGGTCGCGGCGAGAACTGCCGGGGTCGGAGCCGGGGGAGGAGTGGTCGCGACTGGCGGCGTGGCCGTGGTCGACGATCCGCCGCCTCCGCCACCGCCACCGCAGCCGACGAGAGCCAGCGACAGGGTTGCAGCGATGGTAAGGGTGAATTTATTTTGCATTTGAATCTCCGTTGTGAGTAGTTAATTTGAGCAAGAAGTTTTGCTCCATGTACACAGTTTAACAATCGTGCTTTCAGTCTCGCAACGAAACCGGCGAAAAGTTTTCAATTTATTTTCGGAGAAGAGGCCCTCATCAATATCCATTGTTAATCGCGGCCCGAACCAGGCGCACGAGAGAAGTCCTGCGGCCCGGACCAGGCGTGGCGTCTTTATGAGCTGGGGGTCCGGAATCTTCGGCCAAGAATGTTTACGCATACGCCTGGGCCGTGCACTCCCAAGCATTCCCCATCTCTTGTTAGACGTGCTCTTACATCGTCATAATACAAAACAGACAAATCGCTATCACCGGTTGTAACTGCTAGTGGCGGCTGTTCAACGCGCGTGATTGGACGAACAATCCACGCCCCTAATTACTGCACCAGGAACACGATTTATGACCCAAAAGCCTTTTGCCGCGGCCCGGCGCGTTATCGCGGTGGAGATAAAAAATTTGCTCAGCTTAAGGAGATCCATGCGTCGCCTACGCAACGAGCTGGCAGTCGGGCGATCGCCGGCAGAGATGGTGCGTACTCCACGTGGTGACATCCCACGCGGGATGTTGCTGCGCTACGCCGAGGTGTCGTTTGGGTCTGGCGTGGCCAGGGTATGCGCGGCCAGGCGTGTTCTCTTTCGTAATGCCGCCGAGGCGGCAGCGCTCGCTGACCGCGACAGCGCCAATCTTCAGTGAAGATGTGACCAGGTACGACGGGCGACGATATCGCGCAGAGTACCTTCGCTGACGTTCATCTCTTTGGCTTTCGCTGTCCACGGCGGGGCCAATTTGTGCGAGGTGAAGTTCAGTGCCCATGCGCGAATAATGCGAACGTCCGTTTCGGTCAGATACGCCCTGCCATGCTTTTCGCCACGCCGTGCCTTCTTCGGAAAAGCCAGGCGCTGGCTCGCCAAGTCCTCGGGCTCCTCGACAGGGTTCGTGCCCCCCACTTTTTTATGTTGAACCTTGTAGCCGGACTCGCCATCGAGCGTATAGACCCGCGCATTCAATTCACTGTCGGCGAAATAGACCTGGACGGAGGCATCGCCAAACAGTTGGCGCCACATGCTTCGAAATCGTTTGTCCTCTGGTGGTGTCTCGGATTCGGATTCGATGCTTTCCGTGTCGCTCATAGCGTGTTCATTCAGGGTAGGCGCAATGAATTCGGTGGTCTGCATGCGATCGCGGTGCGCATGCACGCCGTAATGCCCGCGCCACCGCGCGGCTGGTGAAAGCAGTCTGCGATCCGACGTGTTCGAGGCTGGCTCAAAGCCCGGCACGATCGCCGATGATCGCCGACGCAGCCGACTCGTCGTCCGCAGGCTGAGATCTGTTGTTCTGCAGCGACTACGGCGCCGTCCACCACACGAAGTTCGCGGCCGCGAGATGCCGGCATCGCCGAAATCGCGCCATTCCACGGGCGTCAGCGAAAGGATCAGGCGCTCGGCGAGGGGGCTGGCGTGTAGCCGTGGTGGTGTCTGTGGTGCGGTCATGTGAGAGCGAAGAAACCCGTAATGGCGATCAAGCAATTCTTGTATGTTGTCACGTATTATCGCTACAATGTAGCACAAATGTTGTTCCTAGAAAATATCGCAAGCCCTCCAGCAACCCTCGACAACAGCCTCGATGACACACAATCCTCCGCCGACCTCCGTATCAGTAGTGGGGCGGCCCGACCCCGTCATGAACGTGATCAACACGATGGCGAGCGCCCACGTCGTCGCCTTGCTGGCTTCCCGACAGTTCGAGGTGATCTACCAGGTGCCCTACCGTGGTACGGATGAGGAGGTGCAGAACATCCTCAATCTGTGCGATGGCCTCATTCAGCAGATCAGTGTTGCTGAGGTCAATGATCGGCTGACGCTGGCTGTTGGGGTAATCGACGCATGCTTGATCGACAATTTGCATGCCCAGGAAGTGCGTTCCCTCATCAAGACCATCGTCCAGAAGGACATTCAGCTCCTGTCGCACATGCCGTGCACGAAGGCGATGCTCGCGCGGGTTCTTCGTGCGGTAGGGCTGTCCAACCTCCTGGCCCCGGAGAAGATTCGCAGGATCACGAGGGACGTCCAGCAGTACCAGCAGCAATTCGGGGGAGGGCTGGAATGAACATTCGCGACACCGCGCGCAAGGTTGGTAAGGGCATCGCGTGGGCCGTTTTTCCGGTTCAGGCGTGGCGCAATCTTGTCAGCACGAAGGATTCGGTCAAGCGCATTGCTCAGATGGCGCGGCGCGGCAAGACCTTGCGACCAGAGGAGATGAACGAACTGCAGCTCAAGCGATACGAGTTGGAGCAGGTCGGTCGGGAGATCGTGCTCGGCCTAGAGGAGCACGACCGCTTCGAGTATATGGCCGAGCAGTTGGGATGGGACGAGGCAAGCCTGGCTGAAAAGACGCGCGCGCTCGCGCGCTCTCACGCAATCCGCTTCTGCCTGCTCATCTTCACGGTGATCATCACCTCCGGGCTCACGATCAGGTTCGGCTTTCGCCCCCTCGTCTACGGTAGCGCCGCGGCGATGTATTTGAGCACGGCGTGCATTAAGACCACGTGCCTCTATACCCAGCTCCAGGAGCGAGCCCTCTGGAGCCTTCGTCAACTCGCCACGCGGCCGAAGTTTTGGATTTGGCGCCGCGCCTTCTGGTTCCTGGACTGACCGATGGTAACGATCGAAAACATGCCGCCGCCCCAGTCGCGGCCCGCGCTTGTCGCCCCAGCGCCTGCAGCTGCCGGGGGAAACCACATGGAACACCTGCAGGCGGCTGCAGCGCCAGTGCAGGCAAACGCGGGACGCCCAGGTCGGCAATTTGAAGTGGAGCTCCCCGACCGCATTCCAGCGCGCTGCATTCGAAGCAGTAGTGCTACCTACCAGATCAACCCGCTCCTGATGATTGCTGTCTTGAAGGTGGAGAGCAACGGGCGAACGGGCGTGGTCGCCCGAAATACGAACGGTACCGACGACCTCGGGCCGTCCCAATTCAACACGGACAGCTGGGCAAAGGTGTTGATCGAGAAATACAAGATTCCTCGCGAAGCCCTGGTCCACGACATGTGCCAATCCGTGCGCGCACTCGGATTTGCCCTGCGTACCGAAATCAATGCTGCTGGCGGCGATCTCTGGAAAGGCCTCGGCAACTACCATTCGCGCACGCCGAAGCACCATGACAAATACGTCAACCTGGTGTACGGCGCGTACAAGCAGATGATCACGAAAGGCAAATTCTGATGGCCCGAAACGCACAAACGCCCAATGCCGATGTCTCTGGCCTCTATGTGATCCCGCTGTTGATCCTGGGCCTCCTTTTCGTGATGTGGCTGGCAATGGGCCAGGGGTTGTTCTACGGCTCGGGCAAGATGGCCTATTACATGCTCTGGCCCTTCGATCTGATCGATGCAGTGCACGCATACCGCGTACAGATCGTCCACGACATTGTGCAGCCACCTTCGCCTGGCAAGTTCTTCGAGTGGACCAGCAACGCATGGCGAGTGCCATCGGCGCTCCTGGCGTGCATCGCATTTCGGCTCGCCTGGACGGCATCCCAGCATCCAATCGGCAAAGAGAAGGGCGGTTTGAGGGGGCGCCTGAGTGTTGATGCACTGATGCGCTTTCAGGCCTCCATTCATTCGGCCATTGCGCCGATCGTTCCCATTGCGAAGACGCTCCATAAAAACGAAGACCCGCGCTTCCACGAACCCTGGCATCCGCATGAAGTGGTCGAGAAATTCGGGCTCGCGAAGGAAAACGGCGACCTCGACCACGAAAAGGCCGAGCATTACCTGTTGGCGCAGCTGGGGACGCGTGTCTATCGTCCCGGCATCGACAAGTCCGACACCATCTTCGCCGACCGGCTGAACGACTGGGAGAAGGCTGTCTTTGCAATGCTGGCGCCGGCGGCCGTGCACGGGAAGGAAGGCCTGGGTGAGTTCCGCGAGCTGCTCGACAAGCTGAATTACTCGGCCGTGAACGCCACGCAGACGCCGGATCTGCGCCTGGCCAACGAGCAGTACCAGAAATACCGCGCCCACCCGCTGCTAAACAACCTCTGGCGATCGCACCATTTCTCCGTGACGTACCTGATGCAGGTCTACAAGCTGTGCAAGCGCGCCGGCAAGGTAACAACAGCCGAATTCGTGGGCTGGCTCCGTCCCAACGCAAACGGCCTCTACGCGGCCCTCAATAGCGTAGGCCGGCAGCGGACAGCGTTCGCCGAGTGCGCGGGTGCCCACGAGCATTGGGAGCATGAGCAAAAGTGCCAGCGCCTGAACCGGATCTCGGTCCTGCCCGTTGTGGTTGCCTCGTTGAAGAGCCTGGAGGACGAGTACAACTTCTGGCGCACCGCCAACGCCGGAGAAACCCCGGAAACGCTTTGGGGCCGTATGACGCCCGAGCAGTCGAGGCTCGACACTGATCTCTTCCGCGAGCATGTGGTCGACCTCCTTGGCGTCGGCCGCCAGGTGCCAGCGCCAGGCGCTGAAACCGAATTTGATGCGGGAGAGGCGATCGCGCGCCGCGAATTCGAAGATTCACAGATGACCAAACTGATGGCCGGCTCAAAAGCCGCCTTCCCGACACAAGAGGACCAGCAATGACCGAGACCACCGCCAAGCCTGTAGAAGGCTCGAGCATTCCCCTGCACGCCGCCATGCTGGCCCATCCGGACGGTTGCGGAAAGTACGCTTCTTCGGTCACGTATAACGACGGCATGGTGGCGCTCTCCGTTCGTCACGTGGAGCGCCCGTGGCTTCCGATCGCCCTGTTCGGCCGTATCATCCAGACGAAGCTGGTGCGCATCGGTGGCGATGCAGTGCGAGAGGTCAGCCTGGTGAACGACACGAACGGCCTGACCTGCACGATCGCGCGCGCGCGCGGCGACGTTGAGCGCAACGTCCTGCTCGGCGCGGAATGGCCGGCATCCCTGCGCGAAGCCGTGCGTGCCGAGGTGGACGCGGCCCTGCACCGCAAGGCGGGTGGGCTCTCGATTCATGTGCGCGGAAAAACCGCCACCTTGGTCGCGCTCTTCGTGGCCTATACGATCGTCAGCGGCCTGTCTGGCGCCAAGCAGGCCCCGATCGCCGCGCCACGAGCGGCGGCGCCGGTTGCGGGAGTGACAGCCCAGCAGGTTGCGCCGGCGCAGCAACTGACCCCTTCCGAGGATGCCGGCATGTCGTCGGCGGCGATCGCCCAGGCTGCGGCTGATGCGCAAACCAGTCCGCTCCCGCTCAAAGAAGCGCTGTCGAAGGCATCGTTCATCACGCTGCGCACGCCTGGCGCCGGTGCCAAGACGCTGGTCATGTGGTCCGACCCGCTTTGCCCGCATTGCCGTGACTTCGAGCAGAAGGTGCTCTCGAAGCTCCCAGCCACGATTGGCGTGACCATTATCCCGGTGTCGTTCAAGCATGGCTCGCGCCCTCTCGTGTCTTACGCAGCTTGCGCCAGCGCCGCGGCCGAGCGAGCAGCGCGCTGGAAAAACCTGCTGTCGGAACAGCCGACTGGTATCGACGTTACCCAGCAATGCGAGACCGGGCCGGCGATCGCAGACAGAAACTCGGCGCTCTTCGCCCGCGCTGGTCTGCGGTCCACCCCTACGCTGATGAAACCGGATGGCGAGGTTTTTGAAGGTGATCAGCATTCCGCGGAAGCCGTGGCGAACTGGCTTGCAAAATGACGAGAACCCTTTTTAAAGCTGTCGCTGGCTGGTTCGCCGCGCGCACCGCGCGCGCGATCCGGCCGGCTTACCTTCCGCTGGCCACCGCGCCCGAATGCGATCAAGCCGGGGACGCACTCCGGATCGCGTACGAGCAAGCCGTGGTGGAAGGGTATCGGTCGATGCGCGGCTTGATGGACCAGCAGCGCGGCCGGAAAGCCAAGAGCACGCTGCGTACTGACGATATCGCCGGCAACGTACGCGCAGTCGGCGTGCAGTTTTCCAAAGCGGCGGCGACGCTCGACCCGGACGGTCTGGCCAGCGAAATGATCCGGCTCTTTTGCGTCGGCGTGCCGCATATGGACAAGCTCGACAACCAGCGTCGCGTGGCGACCGTCTGGTCGGCGCTTCTGGCGCCTGCCGTTGTGATGCGCCAGAAGCGCGGCCATGAGATCGTCGTGGAACATCTCGCGGACATTGCTGTGGAGTGGATGCGCACCGGCTCGACCGAACTGGCTGCGGAGGCTCACGCCTCGCCCGACACCTGCTTTATCAGCGCGCATCCTGCGCGGGCGTACGACCTGCTGACGGACACGGCCAAGCAGCATGGCCTGGATCACATCAAGCTTGCTCGCAGTGTTATCGAGCCGGTCATTCTGCCGCTGGGCGAATACATCGGTGCCCGCCAGGCCGCCGACGGCGTCCAGGTGGATCTTTCTGGCGAACAGGCGATGCAGAAGGAGGCGAAGTGAAGCACGGCCGCTATACCACCATTGAAGGCGGGCAGGAAGTATCGGCGCGTCAGATCATCGTCGACGTCCGCTCGAACTCGCAGCGCTTCAAGGACTGGATGGTCTACCCCACGAATTTCAGCAAGGTGATGGCTGTCCTCGGCCTCATCTGCCTGATCTTCCCGTTCGCGCTTCCAATCCTCGTTTTCACGCTTCTGGGGTTTGTTGACGAATACCAGAAGACATCGCAGTACGCGCCCATGCGCTACCCGGCCTGGTGCAAGGTGCCCGATCCGGGCCTGCTGCATCCTGGTACCGACAAGCCGATGGCGCCAACCGGCATCATGTACTTCGGGGTGATCGACGCCCAGGATCCCTACGAGCGCGGCAAGCAGGTCTTCTTGGCCGCCGACGACCTGACAAGGCACATGTTGGTGCTGGGCACCACCGGCTCGGGCAAGAGCGAATTCCTGAAGGGTATGACGGTTTGCGTGTTGTGCTGGGCGAGCGGATTTTTCGTGGCGGACGCCAAGGCCGACAATAAGCTGCCGACCGACATGTATTCGCAAGTGCGCATGTTCGCACGGGACTACGATTACCTAGTGGTGAATTACCTGCTCGGCGGCCTGTCGCCAACGCAGATTTCCAACATGCGCGAGCGCCTGTCGAACGGCCTGCAGCCCGCCACCGCCGCTGACGCTGACACCCTGGTGCAGATGACGTCCAACATCATGGTCAAAGCCTCGGGCGATTCGAAGACCTGGCAGGACCGTGGCCTGAATCTCTTCCGAGGCATCTGCCGCGCGCTGACGCATAAGCGCGACTTGGGGGAGCTGACCCTGTCGATCGAGACGATGCGTGAATATCTGGCCCTGGACAAAATCGAGGAACTGTACGTTGAGGGGTGGAAGCTGGCGAACGGCGGTCCGTGGCCCACTCCCTATCTCGGCGTGAAATCGTACCTGGAGGTTGGCTTGCCGGGCTTCCAGTTGCAGAACATGCTGCGCAAGCACGGCTGTCTGAAGGAGGAAGCCGAGGACGAAGCGGCGGCACTGAGCCAGGCGGCTTTTGGCCGTGCGCCGGCTCCAGCGAAGAAGCCACCTACCAATCAGACAAACGAGACGTACAACCAGCATGGCTATCGCGCTGACCAGGTGTACCCGGCCCTGTCGCTGCTGATCGACACCTACGGCCACATCTTCAAGCGCAAGCATCCAGAGGTCGACATGCAAGACGTGGTGGTCAACAACCGCGTCTGCATCTCGCTCATCCCCTCGCTGGAAAAGGGCGCGCAGGAGCAGGAAAGCCTGGGCAAGCTGAATCTGGCACTGCTGCGCGTGATGATGGCGCGAGCGCTGGGCTCTTCGATCGAGGGCGACGTGCACCAGAACGTGGACGCCAAGATTACCGCTTCGGCCACGCCATTTGCTCTCTTCCTTGACGAATTCGCGTACCAGTTTGCCGAGGGTATCGCGCTGACAGCGGCCCAGGCTCGAAGCCTGAATTTCTTCCTGTGTGCCCTGGCCCAGGACTTGGAGAAGCTCACCGAAGGCGATCGCGCCGCGGAAGCCGGCGCCATGATGGCGAACCAGGCGACTAAGTTCTTCATGAAGATCGTCGGCTCGGACAAGACCCACGAGCTGGCGCAAAAGACCTTGGGCGAAGCCGACGTCGCAGTGATCTCTGGCTTTGAACAGAACCTCGATTCGCTGCTGGGTAACATCCGGCGCGACGTCAACTACAAGATCGAGAAGCGGCCCCGTATCGGCAGGAAGACGCTGGAGGAGCTCGCTTCGGGCTTCGCAACCTTCGCGTATCGGGAGCGGGCGCACGTGATGCGCACGTTCTATCCGTCGCCGGAAGTGCCGCGCGTGCGCTACCCGAGGATCAACCGCTTCCTGCAGATCCACGACCTAGGCGAAACGACGATGCTGACCAGCACTGTCGAGCTGGCCCCGAATGCGGACAAATGGGTGATGGAGAAAATCCGCGGGCTGTTGGAGACGGGAGCCGCGCCCACATATCCGGAACAGGTCACGAGCGATATCATCCAGAGCATCGTGCGCGCTGCTTCGACGATGAATCCGCACACACCCGCGATCGAGCGCGGCATTGTGCTGTACCAGGCCGGTGTTCAGGCGCTGCACAATGCGCGAGCTGGAGCATCCCTGTTGGGCAGCAGTGGAGGCGGTGGCGGAAATCGGCCCGCGGTGAACCCGCCGCCAGCGCCGGCGGTTGAAGCTGCGGGCGCCGCTGGCGCGGCGCCGGTGCTTGCCTCGGAAGGCTCCGCAGG